>JAFXWR010000079.1 GCA_017542725.1 Lachnospiraceae bacterium
CACGGAGGAAAGCTTAGCGGAGTAGTAGGAGACTCATATACAAAGACATATAGTAGATTATCAGATGTTACACTTGAGACAGAAGTGTATAAAGATGGTCAAAGGTTTGATGGATGGTATACAGAAGAAGACGGACAAGGAACAAAGTACGATGTAATACCAAAGAGTGAGAATATAGTAGAAGACATAACACTTCATGCACATTATATCAACACTAGATATAAAGTGACATATATGCTTAATGGTGGTGAACTTATAGGAAAGACACTCACAGCATCAGGAAGCTATGTAGTAACATACGATAATAGAGAGACAGTCAACCTATTTACAAAGAACGATATAAAGCATGAAGGTTCTGAATTCTTCAGATGGGAAGACAAGAATGGCAATGCATATCAAAAGATTGAAGAAGGCAACACAGAAGACTTAGAACTTTATGCACAGTATTCATCAGAGACAGTAGACATCATATTCAACATAGGAAAGAAAGGAAAGGCAAAAGGAAAGGTAGCAAAAGATGGCAAGTTCACACAGACATATAACTTATCATCAACCATGGTACTTCCTACAGAGTTAAGTTGGACAGAAGTAAAGAGAAATAAGCAAACAGGAAAGACATATGAAGAGTATTACTTTGATGGATGGTACGAGAATAGCAACTGCACTGGAAAGCCAATCACAACAATACCAGCAGGTAATCCAAAGAAGATACAAGAGTTATATGCTAAGTGGACACTTGGTTCATATAAGATTGTATATCATATGAATAGAGGATATATAGCAGGGCTTTCAAAGAACGAGCGTAGTGATGAATCAACAGAAGAAGCTGCTAAGCTTGAAGAGTATGAGTTACCAACAGTATTATATAGAGCAAGTAGTGAATTCTTAGGATGGTATGAAAAGTCTAACACTACAGGAAATGCAATCACAAAGCTTACAAAGAATCCAAAGCAAATCGATAAAAATAACGAAGTACATTTGTATGCTAAGTGGAAAGCAAGTAAGTATTATGTAACATATGTAACTGTAAAGAGAGATTATACTGAAGATTCAGAAGGCACATATGCAAAATACACAAGTACACTTAATGTAGACAATCAGTATCCATATGTATTGCAAGATGAGACAAACAACTTTGGATTAACAGAATTAGGTGAAGAATATGCATTTGATGGATGGTATAAGAATCAAGAGTTTACAGGCGATGAAGTTATATCAATAAATGCCAATGCAACAAGTGATGAAGTAGTATATGCAAAACTTGTAAAGCGTAGTGAACACCTTACATCTACAGTATCAGTTGCAGAATATAATGCAAAGAAAGAAGCAAGAGACAAGAAGAGATAGGCTGAAGAAGCGAAGAGACAAAAGGCAATTGCTGATAGTGCAAAGAATGTAGGAACAGAGACAAAGAATAATTTGTCAGTTGGACAAGATGCATTCTATCTCTTATTCTTAAAGAAAGTTTTGGAAGAAGATAGAAAAGAAGCAGAGAAGTTAAAAGAACAAGCATTAGAAAGTGCTGCGCCAAAAGATTTAGGAGCACTACTTGGAAGCTTCTTCAAGTCAATGGGCGATTTGATACTTGGAGATCCAGATCCAGCACCAGTAGCATCACCAAGTGAGATAGAAGTAAACTTAGCAGATTTACTTGCATACGATACAATAAATGAAAAGAACCTTGGAGTAAAAGCTCCTTCAGGAACATACTTAGATAGTATAGTTGTTACTTACATCAAAGACTTGTCAGACAATTTTGTAGATGATTATTCAGTTGTCGGCACAGTATTAAAGACTGGAGAAAACTTCTCAGATATAGCAGCGCTTTATCCAGATTACACATTGGGTGTAAGAGCAGTATTTATTGATAAGAAGATAACTGAGAAACCAGCATCACCAAGACGTCCACGTAACTATGGTGGTGGCGGCGGAGGCGGCGGAGGCGGAGGCGGCGGTGCCGGAATCGGTGGCGCACTCCCTGCAGCAAATAACACTATAATAGTAAACCCATATGGATATGACGGAAGAGGTGCAGATAATGGAGCACTTAGAGCAGGAGTATTAAAACTACATGTAAATTCTAAACTTGGAAGAACAGCAACACCAAGCCTTGGAGTATATAAGACAGTCAATATGGGAGCTGGCAATGCAGCGCTTTCAGGATTTACAGATGAGACATGGGAATACTTCCCAGCATCAAATGCATTCAAAGTGTTTGTAATGGCATCAAATGGAGACAGATACTATCTCACAAATGGATGGTTTAAGAGACTTGTAAATAATAAAGACATGTGGTATAGATTTGACAGCGACGGCATAATGCAAAAAGGATTTATAGAAGAAGGCGGAAATGTATACTACTTAAATAACTCACTCAATGAGTTAGCCCACATGGTAACAGGCTTCAAAGACTTTGAAGGAACAGGATATACAGGATACTTTAGAAATGATGGAGCACTTATAGCATTATTCCCAACATCTGATAGAGCAGCATACGAGAATAAGCTTATAGCATTACCAGATAAGCCAAGCTTCGACATGACTATATATAATAAGTGCAAACACTACGATACAGAGAGCACAAGAATAGTTAAGTCAGTAAAGACATATGGACAATCAGTAATGGGTAACTTTGTAGGATACTGGTACTATATGGCATCAGGACTTAAGAAGTTCTGCTTTGAAACTATAAATACTGAGTTACAAATTGCAAGATTTGCAAACAATGGTTGGATGAATGTCTATGACACAGATAACAAGTTACATAGCTATAGATTTGACGATGTAACAAATGTAATTACAAAGAACATCACACCAGAAGGATATGTAGTTGACACAGAAGGAAAGATGCAAGGATTCTTGTTGTTAGACTTAACTAAAGTAGATATGACACAAGATACAGGATATGTACTTGCACAGACAACATTAAATACATTACCATCAAATTCAAGAAAGTTGCAATCACACCTTGTATCAGCAGATGGTATGCCAATACCAATATCACCTGCAACAGATATGTGGACAGTAATGGAATTCCAAGGAGCAGAACCAACACTTACTAACATGATATATGGTGGCTCTTCATATGTGGCACCAGTTCAACAGGTACAACCATTACAACTCATAAGCAATGCTACTAGCGCTATGTCAAACGCATTCGCTATGACTCAGACAAATACTACAATGCCAATAGCAGATGCAGTAAGTGCTATAAGCCCAATGAACATTGTCAAGATTACACAAGTTTTGAGCAATGTAGACTTAAATAAAGGAGCAAAAGTGGCAACAGAGGTAGCAAACGGCAGCAATGTGACATCAGTTTACAGCTTATGCATGAACATATACAACACCGTTAAAGAACTATTTGCAGCATAAAAACTCGCAAGAGTAAAACAAAAAGGAGCGTGAGAACGCTCCTTTTTTATATTTAGTGTAGAAATAACAAAAGAGTCAAACCTACAGCATATGCTTTAATAGTTCATTATATTCACCAGCAAATAAGTCTTTCGGCCTTATATCAAATGCAGTAAGACAACCAGTCGTTCCTCTCTCAAATTCTTTATACAATGCTCTTGAAAATGCGACTATCGCCTGCGCTGTGAACTCTGGATTAGAATCAAGTTTTAAATTATATGAGATAGTGTGCTTATGCTCATTATCTTTTCCTGTAGTACCAGTTCTGATTACAAATCCTGCATGTGGCATACCACTATGTTTTTCTTTTAATTCATCAAGTGTGACGAAATTTACTATAGTATCATAGTCAGCAAAATAGTTTGGCATATTTTTAATTACATTTTCAATTTTATTTTTATCGGCACCATCTTTAGCTACTACATAACATTCTCTTAGATGCTTCTGTCTTGTAGTAAGTTCTGGCGTTTCGCCATTTAATATTTTATTTACTACATTTTCTATAGGAACAGTGTATTGCTTTGCATCAAGAACACCATCAATTCTTCTTATCGCATCACTATGACCTTGACTAATTCCTTTACCCCAAAATGTATAGTCTTTTCCATAAGGCAAAAGTACATTTGCATATAGACGATTTAGTGAAAACATACCAGGGTCCCAGCCACAGGAGATAAGCGCTATATGTTTACTTTCTTTAGCAACCTTGTCAACATTATTAAAATGCTCATAAATTTTAGCATGCGTGTCAAAAGTATCTATGACATTAAAATCTTTTGCAAGCTCTGGTGTCATAGTAGGAAGCTCTGTAGCAGAGACACCGCAGATTGCAAGCACATCAATTTTATCCTTAAAGTCATTTATTTCTGATGCATTATAAACTTTGGTATTTAAAAGAGGGGTTACTGTAGATTTATCCCTTCTTGTAAATATTCCTACAAGCTCTACATCTTTATTTTGAGAGCAGGCGAGCTCAACGCCTTTTCCTACATTTCCATATCCATAGATTCCAAGTTTCATAATTTTGTCCTTCCGGGCTCAATTTATTGTATTGATAACATATCATTCATGCTATAGAGCCCCTTGCCTTTGCCCTTCATATACTTAACCGCATTTATCGCCCCTTCAGCAAAGAGCCCTCTATCATAAGCCTCGTGCTTTATACTTATGCACTCATGCTCAGTTGAAATCATAACTTCGTGGATACCCACCACATTTCCAAGTCTTATAGCATTTATGCCTATATCGTTTTTATCTCTTTTTTGATTTCCGTTTCTTCCAAGCACTAAGTTTGCATCGGGACGAATTTCTTTAAGACCTTCAGCAATCTTAAGCGCAGTTCCAGATGGAGCGTCAAGTTTTCTATTGTGATGGGTTTCAATTATTTCTATGTCCGCATTTTTAAACTGACATGCGATTTTTTTTGCTGATTCAATTAGAACTGCTATACCTACAGAATAATTTGCTGCAAAGAATATAGGGATAGAACTTGCAGCATCATTTATCATTTTCTTTTCTTCGTCAGTCTGACCTGTGGTTGCGATGACGAGTGGGAGATTTTTAATTTTTGCAAAGTCAATCATTTCTTTCGTGAGCGAATGATGTGAAAAATCCACGATGATGTCGACATCAACATTTACTTCATCGAAACTTTTGAAACATTTGAAATTTGAAGCTTCACCATTTTTATCTACGCCGCAAGTGAGTTCAAGTTCTGGGTCATCACTTATCATTTTGCAAAGAATTTGACCCATGTGACCCATGCAGCCGCTAACCAACACTTTCATTTCTATCCTTTCGGGCTCCGCAAGCCCTATATTTATATTAAATTAAGTTCCCTCATTATAGCGAACATCTTCTCTTCCTTAGCCTTATCCATCGGAGTAAGTGGCAACCTCATATAGTTTTCACAGTATCCCATCTTTGCCATCGCTGACTTTATAGGGATAGGATTTACTTCAGAGAAGAGTGCCCTTATGAGTGGCAAATACTTAAGCTGTAAATCTTTACTTCTATTTACATCGCCTGCAAAGAAGGAGTCGCAAATTTCTACAGTTTCTTTAGGCAGCATATTTGACAAAACTGAGATGACGCCTAAGCCACCCATAGCAAGAAGAGGAGTGATTTGGTCGTCATTTCCAGAGTAGACATAAAGTTTATCTCCGACTAAATTAAACACATCCATTATCTTTGAGAGATTTCCACTTGCTTCCTTTATACCGACGATGTTGTCAACCTTAGAAAGTTCTAAGTAGGTTTCGGGCTCTATATTTACACCTGTTCTTGATGGCACATTGTATAAGATTAATGGTTTAGTTGATGCCTTTGCTATAGCGGTGTAGCTTTGAATTAAACCATATTGAGTTGCCTTATTGTAGTAAGGTGTTACGACAAGAAGACCATCTACGCCAATTTCACTTGCATATTTTGCGAGAGAACAAGCATAGTTAGTGTCATTTGAACCAACACCAGCAACCATAGGAACTCTATGATTAATTTTCTCCTTTGAAAATGAAAGAAGCTCTTTGTGTTCCTTATCATCAAGAGTCGAACCTTCGCCAGTGGTGCCGGCGATTATAAGCGCATTAATTCCTTTTTCAATTTGGAAATCAATGAGTCTCTCTAAATTTTCAAAGTCGATACCTTTTTCATTTGTTGGAGTTATGAGGGCAGTGCCGACTCCTTTAAAAATTAGTTCTTTATTCATTTCTATCCTTTCGGGCTCCGCAAGCGTTCGCCCCTACGGTTTATGCTTTTCGACCTTTAATAGCGAAGAGCCCTGCAAGCAACACAACGACACCTACGATAAGAGGTGCAACAGGGTTCTTCGTGATGCCGGCAACTATATAACATATAAATGATACAACAGCAACATATGCTGCATATGCGAGCTGAGTTGATACGTGGAGTAAGTGTTCACATTGCGCACCAGCACTTGACATGATAGTTGTATCAGATATTGGTGAGCAGTGGTCTCCAAATACTGAACCTGCCATAGCAGCAGATATTCCGATAATCATGAGTTGTGGATCTATTGCTTTAAGTATATACACTACTATAGGTATGAGTATTCCAAATGTTCCCCAAGAAGTTCCTGTGGCAAATGAGATACCAGCACCAAGTAAGAATATAATTGCAGGAAGCAGTGTTGACATAGTTGATACATTGTTGCGAACGATACCATCAATAAATGTAGTAGCTTCAAGTGAATCTATCATTGCTTTAAGAGTCCAAGCAAATGTGAGAATCAAAATTGCAGGAACCATGTTTTTAAATCCTTCAGTCAAGCAGTTCATAGTGTCAGTAAATGATAAAACCCTTTTTGCTAAGTAGTAAATTATAGTAAGAATGAGTGAGAGCATTGATCCCATAGCAAGACCTACAGATGCGTCTGCGTTTGAAAAGGCTGTGACGAAATTGCCAAAACTCTCACTATCAGCTGTATAAAAACCACCACTATAGATAAGACCGATTACGCAAAGAGCAACAAGAGCCACTATAGGGATAACTAAATCGATAACTTTACCTGGACCAAGAATTTTTTCTTCATGATATGAAGTTTCTCTATTTACAACCTGGTGACCATAGAATAAATCACCATTCTCAGCTGCGTCTTCACACTTTTTCATTTTGCCGAAGTTTACACCAAGAAGAGTTGTCGCAATGATAAATACCATTGTGAGAATTGCATAATAGTTATATGGGATTGCCTTTATGAAAAGTCCAAGACCATCTTCGCCTTCTACAAATCCTGTGACAGCAGCTGCCCAAGAAGAGATAGGTGCGATGATACATACAGGAGCAGCAGTAGCATCAATTATATATGCAAGCTTTGCTCTTGATACTTTATACTTATCAGTAACAGGCCTCATAACGCTTCCTACTGTTAAGCAGTTGAAATAATCATCAACGAATATGAGAACTCCAAAGAACCAAGTTGCAAGAAGTGCTCCAGCTTTTGACTTTATATTTTTTGAAGCCCATTCTCCAAATGCCTTTGAGCCACCACTTTTATTTAAAAGTGAAACCATAGCGCCAAGCACGACAAGGAAAATTATAATGCCAACATTGTAAGGGTCAGACAAAACCTTGATAAGACCACCATTTACAACTTGGTCAAATGCTGCTACCGGATTAAATCCAGTAAAGAATAGTGCACCGATAACGATACCGATGAAAAGAGAAGAATAAACTTCTTTTGTGATGAGCGCAAGTACGATAGCTACAAGTGCTGGTACAAGCGCCCAAAATGTTCCTACGAATGTCATAAACTACCTCCAAAATAAAAAGTGTCAATTATGGCTACATAACTGACACTAATAAAATCAATTTAAGTGTTAAATTATGATAGCCCTCCGCGATTATTCGCGACAGTGCTCGTGATATTCTCACGAACCCCATAGATATTAAGTGCCCTTAAATATCTATTCGGCGGTTTGACCGTTGGTTTTTAGATGCCTCTTTTATTAAAACCTATATTCGCACCGCGCCTCTATCTATTTACTATAATAATGTTAGCAAAGTATGGGATAGATGTCAATATAAGAAGTATGTGAGATTTTAGTAGGGTTTAGGGAGTATAACCAAGCAAATCAATCATGTAGGCATTAAATTGGACTTGGAATTTTTAAAAAAAATCATTATAATAAGCGTGTGAATAATGACAGCCAAAACAATATAGAAAAAAAGTTCAAGCGCAAAGATTCATTAATTAGAATAAAATACTTAGAATACATACCCATTTTATATATAATGAATTTATCTACACTTTTGCTTATGGCAGTTGACGGACTTGTAGTAGGAAATCTGATGGGGGCTAACGCACTTGCTGCAGTAAATGTGTTTGCACCAATATCGGTATTACTGAGCGCATACATTGCCATTATAGTAAATGGTATAGCAGATGGTTATTCTGGCATTTTAGTAGAAAACAATCGAAAGGATATTAATCATAGTAAGAAAGCAGTTCTAATTGTCGTAGTAATTTCGGCACTTGTCTTATCATTAATTCAAATTCCGATAGCTCATTTAATAATTCATTCATATGAATTAGATGAAGCATTACACACACTGGCAAAGACATATGCTTCAGCCATGCTTATATCAATGCCCTTTAGATTGGTTTCTGATGTGGGAGCAGGACTTTTGAAAGAATTTGGAAGAATGAAGGTGCTGCTCGTTCTTGCAATTCTCGAAGCTATAATTAATCTAGTGCTGGATATAATATTTGTAAGATATTTTAATTGGGGATTATATGGAACAGGTGTTGCCACTGTGGTTGCATGCGCAACTCGAGCAATCATAACTATAATATATTTTAAAACAAAAACGGATATGCTTGACTTAGAACCTGCAAGAGTAAAATGGCAATTTGTAAAAGATATAGTTGTAGGCGGACTTCCTTATACGGTTGAAGTTTTGTCGAGCGCATTACATAGTTATTTGATGTTAAAAATAGCCATTTATATTTTCGGAAATGATGGCGGTGTTATAATGGGTGTATGTAATTTGTGCACAAGCCTTGCAACAGTCTTCATAGTAAGTTGTTCGGATTCAAATGGTCCACTTATGGGAATTTTCTTAAGCATAGGTGATAGAGTTGCGATGAGAGATGCTATGAAAATTGCGGTGCGACAAATACTAGCCTGTGTCGGATTTCTAGTTTTGATTGTAGAGTTAAACCCCGAGTGGTTTTATCACATACATGGAGTTAAAGATATACCAGAGTATGGAGTGATTGCATTAAGGTTCAATGCATTGTTCTATATATTCCTTGGGTGTAACGCTTTGTTTGAAGCATATTTTATAGATAGGAAGCGTGCAAGAATTTCTATGAGGTATACATTTTATGGAAACATGATTATACCTATATTAGCATTTTTACTTTATAAAATGTTTGGCAAACCTTATCTATGGCTTTCAGATTTCATAGTGGAATTCACAATACTTTTACTTTATCTTAGGCACTATTTTATTATTGTAGTGAAAGAAGAGTTAAATGAAATAAAAAATAGTGACATATTGTATCTTGAAGTAGAACATGACGAAGCTGCAAGTGCATCTAAGAGTTTAGACCAGTATGCAGAAGACAACAATTATTCAAAGGTATTGTCAAATCATCTAGCAATGTGTATGGAAGAAATGGTAGAGTATGCAAAGAAATCACAAGATAGACTTGAGATACATATTCAAATAATAATCAATTTTTTCAAAAATGGAGCAAGGTTTGTAATGCTTGACGATGGCAAACGTCTAAACTTCGATAAGGTAAAAGACCGTAGTGAAATTGTAACTAATAATTATGAACTAGTGAAAAAGTTGTCAAAATCTTATGAATATCAATATATACTAAATATGAACCATACAACATTGGAATTCTAGTTAAAAATAGTGATTTTTATCAAATAGTGTGATATAATAAATATCGCACTATTTTTATGTCAAAAATTGTAGAAGTAAAAAATTTAACAAAGGTTTATCAACTTTACAATAAGCCAATTGACAGGTTGAAAGAAGGGATAAGCCTCACAAGAAAGAATTATCATAGGGATTTTTATGCCTTAAATGATATTTCTTTTGATGTGGAAAAAGGTGAGTCGTTTGGAATCATAGGAGTAAATGGTTCAGGAAAATCTACATTACTTAAAATTCTCACAGGTGTCTTGTCGAAGACAAAAGGTGAAGTAAAAGTAGGTGGAAAAGTAGCTGCACTTCTTGAACTTGGTGCAGGATTCAATTTAGATTATACGGGAATTGAAAATATATATTTAAATGGCACGATGATGGGATTTTCAAAAGAAGAGATGGATGAAAAACTTGATAAGATTATTGAGTTTGCAGATTTAAAAGATGATGCTATAAATCGACCTGTCAAAGAATATAGTAGTGGTATGTTTGTGAGACTTGCATTTTCACTTTCTATAGCAGTTGAGCCTGAGATTTTAATTGTCGATGAGGCTTTGTCTGTTGGAGATATTTTCTTTCAAACAAAATGCTATAAGAGAATGGATGAACTAAAAAGTAAGGGTACTACTATAATTATGGTTACTCACGACTTAGGGGCAGTTATAAAATATTGTGACCGCACTATGGTTCTCCATAACGGTAATCAAGTGGCGATAGGTGCGCCTCATGAAATGGTAGATCTCTATAAAAAAATTCTCGCAGGCCAAGAACCAACTATCAGTGATTCCGTAGGGGCGAATGATAATTCCGTAGGCGCGAACGACAACTCCGTAGGGGCGAACGACAACTCCGTAGGGGAGCAGTTTACAAGCCCACTCAAGGACTCCATGTTAATCAACCCCCACGCCGACATCTACGGCGACATGAAAGCAGAGTTCATAGACTTCGGAATTCTTGACCAAAAAGGAAATCCAGCCACAGTTATAGTTAAGGGCGAGACATTTACAATAAAAGAAAAAATCAAAATGAATGAAGATATAAAGGATCCGATTTTCACTTGGACTATAAAAGATAAAAGAGGCACAGACTTAACAGGCACAAACACTATGCTTGAAAAAGTTGACACAGGCTTTGGCGAGAAAGGACGAGTATATGATGTGTCATTTACACAAAAGATGCGACTACAAGGCGGCGAATACCTGCTCTCTATGTCTTGCACAAGTTTTGAAGGCGACGAACTAAAAGTCCACCACCGCATGTATGATATAATAAGTCTAACTGTATTAATTAATGAAAACAAGGTGGGCATATTTGACTCTGAAAGTAAGGTAGATATACATTGACGTCTTAGTATTATGAATGAATTTAAGAAAAAAATTAAATTAATTAGTCGCGACCTAAAATATAAAGGCACGATTATGGATATTTATCAAGACACAGTTGAGGTCGATGGTCACATAACTCATTGGGACTATATGGGTAAATGTGATGCAGCAGCCATAGTGCCAGTTCTTCCAAATGGCAAAATAGTTATGGTTCGCCAATATCGTCTTGCAGTTGATGAGTGGACACTTGAGATACCAGCAGGAAAGCTTGATGGAGATGAAGACTATCTTGTGTGTGCAAAGAGAGAACTTGAAGAGGAAGCAGGATATAAAAGCGACAATATAGAATTTTTATGTGATACTTATACTGCTTCGGCATTTTGCTCTGAAATAGTTAGGTGTTTTGTGGCTACAAATTTAGTTAAAGGAAAACAACATTTTGATAGAGATGAAGAAGTTGCAGTAGAAGAGTGGTCGCTTGATGACCTTAAGAAAGAAATATATGAAGGAAGACTTAAAGATGGTAAGACAGTAGCGGCAATTATGACTTATGCTGCAAAGTTTTCTAAATAGGTTATAGGAGTGTATTAATGACAAAACTTACGACAATAGTGCCGGTTTATGATGGTGAGTATATCGATGAGTGCCTAAACTCAATGCTTAAAGAACTACATGAAAAACTAGAATTAACTAAAATGTTTGATATAGTGGTTGTCAGTGATGGTTGTGATGAAGACACATTAAAGAAGTTAGTAGATTATGAGTCAAAAAATGAATGCATAAAACTAGTTAAGAGTGAACATAGAGGAGCATCGCATGCAAGAAACTTGGGACTCATGGCTGCAACTGGTGAATATGTGACATTTCTTGATTGCGATGATAGAATGTGCGGAAACTTTTTTAGTGACTGCAAGAAGTATTTCGAAAGCAATGCAGATTTATATATTTTTGGCATTAAACGATTTGAAGGGGATGTCATAAAGTATTGGCAAGTAGAAGAAAAAAAGTATAACTCAAATAGCGAATTTGCAGATGAATATATAGTAAATAGACATCTCTTAGTATACTCAAATACAAATAAATTTTATAAGTCTAGTATAATCAAAGAACACAACATGTTGTTTGATGAGGCGATAGAGTTTGGAGAGGATCGCTTGTTCAACTTCAAATATTTGAGATACTGTAATCAAATCATAACATCTCCTATATATAAAATCGACTATGTAAAGAGAAGCGAAATATCTTTATCTACAAAACCCCACAAACATTATTTTGATATAGCAATAAAAATACATAAAGAAAAAATAA
>JAFXWR010000080.1 GCA_017542725.1 Lachnospiraceae bacterium
CCATTGTCTGTACTAAGAAATCAAGGTCAGTAGATTTACAAAAAGGACATGCTCTATTCATTACTTCCTACCCTCTAACTTTTCTCTATTCTTCAATACAAAACCACCTCTCTTAACTAAGGCTTCAACATAATCTTTTATATCATTCTTACGCTTTACCTCAATAGCATTTATCCCTTGTGGTATATTGTAACTTATTGACTCTAAAATACGCTTGTTTTCAAAATCAATATAATAAATTAAATGCTCTGCTGCACCTTTCTTCTGTCAATTTGTATCAAACCACCATAAACATAATTGCATCTCGTTCATTTTATCCTCCTTAATCATATATCTCTGTGAATTTAGCTAATAAAAGGTTACCCTTCTTATCTCTCTTTAACTCTATGGTATCTATATGTTCACTTGCTTGGCTTCCGATACCCATGTGTCTACTCGTTTTGCCATATTTGGCATTTAGCAAGACCTCACCTGTAACTTCTCTATAATCATAATGTACAGTTTCAAACACCTTTATATTCTTATGTTTCTTTAGGTATATTGCAAGTTCCTCTTTAGTCATACTTATAGGTTGCCATGCTTCGTGCCAGAATTTAAAAGCATAAGAATATGCGATTGCACCCGCATTTCCACCAAGAGCTACATGATACTTCTTAGTAGTGGCAGCTAAAAATGATAAATCTATACCCTCTTGTCGTAACTCTTTCTCTAAAAATACTCTATAAATATCGTATGGATTAGTTGTCACCTGTCCATTTGCATATCTATATCGTTGTGTCTCACCTTTATATTTTACTGTCTTGGATTCATCAAAAAGATGAGCGTTTTCGGAGGTCAAACCTAGTTCTTTGAGAACTTTATCTGCGACTTTATCAGCATAATTAGTGGCATAGGCTACTTTATATCGCTTTAAGCCCTCTTGATTATTTAAAATTTCGCTTTTTCCATTTGGATAAATTATCTGGAAATCGCCCTCTTTACGCTCTACATACTTAATACCGTCTATTTGTTTCTTAACCATATAAATCCCCTTGTCTTAATGGCTACAATATAAGCATATAACATACCTTCTAATTGTAAAAATATCTAAATAAAATAAAAATCTATTTATACAAAAAATTAATTACTTCTCAAGAATTCAGGCACAACTAAAATAATTAATTTTCAAATGTAAAAATTTATTACAATAAAAAATACGCCAGTTCTGACGTATTTTCATATTTTAGATTTTACATCTAAACAATATTGTTAATTTTATTTATATCAAAAAATTTTTATTGTACATTACCTTCAAGCACATCTTCAATAATTGTATTCTGATTTAACCCGGCTGTTTGATTCATATAAATCTCTTTATAAAATACAAAAGCCCCAAGTCTATGCTCACTCAATACCAACTCCCACTCAGAGGGTTTTGCTGATGAAACTACGTCATCAATACTTGTACCTGCAGATACAGTATTCCACACTTCCATTTTCATTCCATTATCAACCCACTCATTATCTAAGCGGATAATTGTTGTTCCATTTGCGTCCTCAATACTATATAGAGTTGTTGTACCATCTGCTTTTGTTGTAGTAATCTGACAAGGTGTACCTAAACGATTAATATGTTGAAAATTATTTATCACAATATTTATATCATCTAAATCACTATTCATTCTTTGAACAAATAACAATACCCCAAGAAATACTACAATAGCTAATAATGTAAGTCCAATGCCTTGTAAAATTTGCTTTTTCATGATAACTCCTATCTTAAATCAATATCCTC
>JAFXWR010000081.1 GCA_017542725.1 Lachnospiraceae bacterium
ATAATTTTCTTTTATATAGTCAAGCGCCTCTTTTACTATCCCACCTGACATATATGGTCCAAAATAAGTCGCCTTATCCTTTGACTTTCTGTGAACCATAAAAACTCTTGGAAATGCTTCATCAGTTGTAATCTTTATATAAGGATAATTTTTATCATCCTTTAGCAAAGTATTGTATCTCGGTCTATACTCTTTTATAAAATTCGATTCAAGTATTAAACTCTCTAATTCATTGTCCACCACAACATATTCAAAGTATTCAATATTGGAAACCATCTGTTCTATCTTTGATGTCTTATGATACGAATCAGAAAAGTACTGCTTTACTCTATTTTTCAAATTTTTCGCTTTACCTACGTAAATAACTTCTCCATCAAATTTATGCATAAGATACACACCTGGAGAATTTGGCAGTTTTTTTAACTCATTTTCAATATTGAAATCCGACATTACTCAATAAATGCATCCCACTTATATGCACCACCTGGATGCCAAAAGAGCCACTCATCTATCCCCGCATCTTCTACAGCTTTAATCTGTTCTTTATACTCTGCCACATCATATGTTTTATACTCTACAAGATAATTAGCAGTAAATCCCTGTAGCCATGGTCTTATTGCTCCATAATGCAAAATATCATTTCTAGTCTTTTCAATAGTACTCTTTGAAGTATCAAGGGCACCTTTCACTGCCTCATAAGGTTTTAAATCTGGCACATCTAATCCAAAAGTTTTATTAGCATAGTGCGATGGGTACACCATCGGACATAGATAATCAACATTTTTGAGAAGTGTAGTATATTCCTGACCAATTGAATTTTGATCCTTGTAAGAATTCATAATTGCGCCAAAAACGTCAATTGAAACAAATATATTTTCTGGTATAAGCTCTTGATAAATATCTTGTGCAAGTTCTGTTATAACTTCAATTTTTGATCTACCCTTTGTTTCTTCTTCAGTAAATACAACATTTCGCATACCTGCATCTGCTGAAAATCTAAAATAGTCATACTGAACTTCATCAAAACCTGCTTTTGCGCATCCTTTTCCTATCTCAATAAGATATTTTTTTACTTCTTCATTATATGGATTTAACCAATAATAACCTGTGTTATCTCTATAATACTTTCCATCTTTTCTATGTATCGCCAAACTTGAATCTAACTTGGTTATGTAATTATCTAAAAATGAAGATATTCTCGCAATTAAATAAATATCATTCTCTCTGCATAGCGATACAAAGGCATCTATATCTTTAATTTGAGCTTCTATAGTTCTCTTGCTCTTAACGAAATCATTATCCATATTGAAGGTAATTCTGCCAATCTCATCCTTCACATCAACAACTATAGCATTAATACATGATTTTTTAATGTTTTCAAAAATAGGATTAAATCTTTCTTCTTTTCCTACCACATATGCAGGCAAATATATTCCTTTTATCTTTTTTGCTGTTTTATTTCTATTGAGAATTAGCTGCTTAATATTCTCTGAAGTTTGTAGGTCTCTATCTTTTTTTGTGACAACTGTTGATTTAGGCTTTGTTTCTATATTTTTTTCAAATGAAAACATGACTGCATCATTCTCTTCTGTCTCAACAACCTCTACTCCATAATTGATTATTTGTTGATTTGAGCAAGACGAATTTAATACAATTGCAGCCAATCCAATTGACATCAATACCCTTTTCAATATTACATTTTTTATCATACTATACATTTCTCTGTCTATTTATCTCATATAGCAATACCCCAGTAGCAACTGATACATTTAGTGAATCAATATGCCCCTTCATTGGTATCTTTACTACAAAATCACATTTTTCTTTAACCAGTCGTGATACGCCTTTTCCTTCGCTACCAACTACAAGACCTATACTTCCTTTGAGATTAGTCTTCTGCATTTCTGTCCCATCCATATCTGCACAGGCAAACCACATCCCCTGGTCTTTCAATTCTTCTATGGTTTTACTAATATTGGTAACTCGCGCTATTCTCATGAACTCAGTCGCACCTGCAGATGAGGATACTACCGTAGCAGTTACCATAGCCTGGTTTCTATTTTTAATTATTACTCCGTGTGCTCCTACACATTCAGCAGACCTTATAATAGCTCCAAAATTATGTGGATCTTCTATTTCATCTAAAACAACTATAAATGGTTCTTCATTTTTACTCTTAGCATAATCAATTATCTCAGAAACTTCCACATATTTGTAATCTTCTACATCAGCTATGATTCCTTGATGAGACCTTGTTTCAGCCATACTATCAAGTTTATCTCTATCTACAAAATTGATAATAGTCCCAGTCATTTTTAGTTCATCAATGAGAGCATTAATTCTTTCATCTTTCATTCCGCTCAAGACATAGAGTCTTTTTATACCGCGATTTGATTTTTTGCACTCAAAAATGGCATTCTTACCTTCTATTCTGTTTTCATTATGACTTTCCATAAAATGCACTCTAGGGGACTTGAACCCCTACGATTTCTCATATGTACCTGAAACATACGCGTCTGCCAATTCCGCCAAGAGTGCCTATTACTTATCAATTTGCTCTGCTATCTTATCTAATAATTCAATTAATCTTTTTTCATCTTTATAAAACAAAAGGCCGAGTAAAGCCTCAAGCCCTGTTGCCTTTCTGTATTCCACAATAGATGAGTTCTTTGATTTTGAATGAGAATGGGCATTTCTCGCGTGCTTAAAAAAACTAATCTCTTCTTCATCCAAAACTTCATTGACTAAAAAATCAGAAATCTTTGACTGACTCTTTGCACAAACTAACTCAGAATTTTTTTTGTGCAATTCATTTATTTTTATTTTGTCGACAAATTTTCTATTCAATAAATCTCTCGTAAATAAATCAAATATTGTATCTCCAACAAATGCAAGTTTTAAAACCTGCTCATTTTGCGGATCATCAAGTTTTTCATCAAAATTTATATTTTTTAATGATCTGAGTAAATCTTTTAAACTTTTTTCCATTTGACACCCTGTCTTGTATCTTCAAGTTCTATGCCCATATCAAGTAATTTTTTTCTTATCTCGTCAGCTTTAGCATAGTCCTTGGCCTTTTTTGCATTTGTTCTCTCTTCTATCATTTGATTTATCAAATTCTCATCTACATCATTACTTGCAGTAGTTTTATTATTCAAATCTATTCCTAAGATGTCAAGCAAAGTATCTATCACAAGTAGTAGAGCATTTAGAAATGCTACTGAACTATTTTCACTAACATTTTGATTTGCAACTCTTACAATCTCATAAATCTGCGTCTCTGCATCTGCAGTATTAAAATCATCGTCAAGTTTATCAAAATACTCTTTTATATATTCACAGATTTTATCAAACGCTGTAAGTTCTTCCTTAGAAAACTCTGAATTGGTTTTTAAGTCAACTATTAAATCATTGAAATCATCTATACTATCCAACTTTGAATTTTCAGCTACACCTATGCCCTTATTCTTTAATGTAAACTTTATATTCTCTACACAATTTTCTATTCTTTCAAGACTTGCTTTGCTTGATTCCATAAGTTCAAAGGAAAAATTTAGCATAGCCCTATACTGAGTAGAAAGCATAAAAAGCCTCAGCACTTTACCATCAAATTTAGTAAGCACATCCCTAACTGTAAAGAAATTGCCAAGCGACTTACTCATCTTTTGATTATTGATATTTAAAAATGCATTGTGCATCCAATATCTTGCATATGGGGCACCATAAAGTGGTTCATACTGCGCTATCTCATTTTCGTGGTGTGGAAATACAAGATCTTCGCCTCCTGCATGTATATCAAGTTCTCCACCGCAATATTTTGGTGCCATAACACAACACTCTGTATGCCATCCTGGACGCCCATCGCACCAAGGACTTTTCCAATATGGCTCTCCCTCTTTTTTTGGTTTCCATAGAACAAAATCAGTCGAAGTTTTTTTATCTTCTTCCCCGCTAACTTTTAAGTCTCTAAAGCCAGATTGGAGGTCATCAAGATTCTTATGTGACAGTTTTCCATAATCTTTGAACTTAGTGGTATCATAATATACGGTACCATCCTTTCCTACATAGGCATAGCCTTTTTCCACTAGGCCTTCTATCAGTTTAATCATTCCCTTTATTTCTTTAGTAGCAAGCGGATGAGTAGTGGCAGTCATAATATTCATTCCTGCCATATCTTTCTTGCATTCATCGATAAACCTATTTGCAAGCTCTTCAGAACTAATTCCAAGCTCATTTGCTCTATTGATAATCTTATCATCTATGTCGGTAAAATTAGAAACATAATTTACATCGTATCCAAGGAAAGTTAAATATCTTCTAAAAGAATCAAAAACTATCATAGGTCTTGCATTACCTATATGTATATAATCATAAACCGTTGGTCCACAAACATACATACGAACTTTACCATCTTCAATAGGTATAAACTCTTCTTTTTGTTTAGTAAGTGTATTATATATTTTCATTTATA
>JAFXWR010000082.1 GCA_017542725.1 Lachnospiraceae bacterium
GCTGTCATGCCAGCTATATTTACAGTTATTACTGGTTTACTCATAAAATATTCTAAATGATAATGTAAATTAGCATATATCAAGGCTGCTATATACAAAACCACTATTAAACCAAAGAATATTATGTTAGTACCCATTATGAAATTCTTTACGAAATCCATATTTATATTTCTAACATAGATATTATCTATGCCATTATAGTGTGTATAATCATCTTCTAGGCAATTTACGAAATAAATCTGACTACTATCCTCTTGTTTAGGTACGGTGAAATTAGTCTGTAAAATTACTTTTTTATCTTCTGTCTCTTTAAAATTGATACTATCTTCTAATAATATCCTCTGGTTCTCTGTATTTACATAAAAATCACCATCTTCTAAAGAGATATAAGCTAAAAATGATGTTTCAGGTAATGTTTCACTAATCTCTGAACCAACTACTTGATAAGTGTCATTATCTAAATCTACTTCAAGAAAGTCTATCTTTGATGTGTTTAATGAACCCTCTTCTGCAACATATTTATAACCATAAGGCTCTAACAATATGCCACATACATAATCATCACTTCTTGGTGTGATTACCAAATTCTTAGGTGTTTTAATTTGATTTACCTTATCATCTACACCAACAACATCATATAAAACTTCTTGTTCTATCGCCTCTTGCGTATATTTATTATTTATCGCTAATGTACCATATATATTCAATGTATCTATAAGAAAAGCACTTGTAAAGATAAAACAAAAAACACCCGGCATTACGCCTAACGTTATCTGTACTTTTTTATTCTGTCTTATAGATTGAAAGGTATCTATTAGCTTAGTCAAAGGATAATGCATCGAAATTCGTTACCTTTCCGTATACTTGGTTATCATCTATGATTATTCTTGGCTCATCTATATCCTTATGTTTTCCATAAGTAGCCTTGATATTATCATATACATACTTCGTAAGAGTTGCATCATATAATGCTCTATGTGGTACACCACCTTGCAAATGTATATTCATATACTCTGCTACGTCTGTTAGTTTATTTGTTGGGTAATGACAATATGTACGACATAACTTTAATACATCTATACCTGCTCGCTTACCCATTCTTGTGAAAACTATTCCTAACTTTGTACCTTTAGCTGTTAAAAACCCATAATCAAACGGTAAATTAAAACCTAATAAATGTGAATCTCCTACGAAATCTCTAAATCTAGGTAATACCTTTGATATAGGTTCTTTGTCTTGTACCATCATATAATCTATACCCGTTAGGTTAGTTATATGCTTTGGTATATACAAAGGTGGTTTAACTAACTCATTATATGCTTCAACTATCTCGTTATTTACTACCTTACAAGCACCTATTTCTATAATATCACTTGTATCTGTAGACAACCCCGTTGTTTCTAAGTCAAATACTACGTAACTGTTCATTACTCCATATCCTCACGAGTTAATGTAAACATGGTGTTATACTTATCACTTTTACCCTTTAATTTATCTATTGGGTGTAATGTTTTTGAGTCCTCTAAAATCTGTCTCTTTAAATCAAGTATGATACCAAAGGCCTCTTTTTTATTCAAATGATACATCTCTACGATTACATCTGAGTCATAACCCTTCTTGATGTCATTCTTGATGGTTTTCATTAACTCAGGTGTAATATCTGTATAAAACTTTACATTCATTGAATCTTCTTGAAACAAAGGTTCACCTTTTAAATTAAAACCATAATCATTTTTTAGTTTGTTAGCAAGTTCAGTAACAGATAAACCACATAAATTTGCTACCTTTACTGTTTCCTTGCCGTCTCTCAACATTTCAATTATCTGTAATACCGTAAAATCAGGTGTAATGTAGTCTAAGATATTTTTCTTCTCGACTACATTACCACCATTTCTACGCATTTCCATAACACTCATGCGTTCTTTTCCTCTTCTTCCTCATCTTCTTCTGTAAGTTCCTGCTCCATCTGTAAAGCAGCGTCAGTAATGAAATCATCAATTTCAATACCCAAATACTTTGTAATCAAAGTCTTTCTGCGTCTAAACTTATCTGTACCAAACAATGCGTCTATCATATTACGTTCTGACTCATTTGTAAAGTCACAAGTCAATTTGATTAAGTGTCTTGTCTTAGGAGATACTGTTGTTACCGCTAACTCGTCAGGGTCAGTCTCACCTAATCCCTTAAATCTATTGATTGTGATTACAGGATTTTCAGCAAGGATTTTATCTCTTTCTGCATCATTTAACGCATATACAATTTGTCC
>JAFXWR010000011.1 GCA_017542725.1 Lachnospiraceae bacterium
TAAAAGAAGACTTAGGCGTGCTGATAGTTTTAGGTAGTAATAACTGTGGATATAGAGTAGAAAAGGCATTGGAAATAGGTAAAAGCAAACCATATATGAAATATTTAGTAAGTGGTGGAAATTTACATAAATCAGGAAACATAACCGAAGCAGATTTTATGGCAAATGTATTATCTGATTTGGGAATTAGTAAAGAAAACATATATATAGAAAAGAATGCCAAGACAACTATAGAGAATATAATAATGTCAAAAGATATTATTGACAAAATTTTATCTAAAGAACAAACACATAGAGGAATCGGTATTATTACAGCAGGATTTCATATTAAAAGAACGAAAATAGTTTCGAGGCATGTACTAAGCGAAAAAAAATATGACTTATCATTTTTTTCTGCATATACTGAAAGAACTTCGCCAGATAATTGGTATAAAAGAGAAGAAGGGAAAAATATAATACTGACAGAATTAAAGAAGAGAGTAACTTATAATTTTGAAGATTATTTAAGATTTGTTTATGATAACAAATAATGTTGAGGGACAAAAATTTAAAAGAAATAAAAGCTTGATAAGGATAAAAATGCTAGAATATGTGCCAACACTTTTCTTGAGTAACATTTCAACACTTTTAATTCTGACTGTAGATGGACTTGTGGTTGGTAATTTTTTAGGATCTGATGCACTTGCATCTGTAAACATTTTTTATCCAGTAACTGTACTCATGGGTGTGATTGCGGCAATAGTTTCAAATGGAACTGCAACATGTTTATCCACCTACATTGTGAAAAATGATCTTGAGGCACTTAGTTATAAAAAAAGTGCAATCAAATTTGTAGTACTAATCACAGCCATATTAATAGTTGTTTTGGAAGTACCTATTGTAGAACTTATAATCGCATCATATAATTTAGAGCCAGCGCTACATGATATGACAATGCAATATTCAGTTGGTATTATGATAGCGATGCCATTTTCACTCATATCGTCTGTTGGACTTTGTCAACTCCAAATTGTCGGAAAGATGAAAATTTTAGTCATTTTTGCGATGATAGAAGGTGTCATCAATATCGTGCTTGATATACTTTTTGTGGGTGTGTTAAAAGTAGGTGTAGGTGGAGCAGGATATGGAACAGCTTGCGCCAATATAATTAGAGCCACTTTGACAGTAATATACATGTACACAAAAACAGACATTTATAAGAATAGTAAAGTAAAATGTAAGATAGATGACATTATAGAAATAATCAGATGTGGATTACCAGAAGCATCAAGTATATTAGTAAAAGCTTTTCAAAGTTATATACTTATGAGAATAATACTTCTTGCATTTGGAAAAGAAGGCGGAAGTATAAAAGGCGTCAGTGTATTTTGTTTTACCCTCGCTAATGTATTTATATCAAGTATTCAGGGCTCTATTAGGCCAATGATAAATCTTCTATATGGTGAAGAAGATAGGATTGGATTAAAAAATACTATGAGGATAGGGTATAGACTGATTACCATCTCGTGTGTCGCAATGACTATATTGGTAATATTTAATCCTAGATTTTTCTTTGTCATACATGGTGTGCATGATGCAATGCCAGAAAGTGCATTGCTGGCTCTTAGGCTTAGTGCTCTGCAATATGTGTTTGCTGGCTACGGCACAATATTTAGAGCATATTTTGCAAATACAAAAAATTATAGTTTTGCAACAAGGGTTACACTTATAGGTAATTTATCAATGGTGGCGTTTGCCTACTTCCTATATAAGTTCTACCCTGCACCTTTTGTATTTTTGGCTGAGGCTATGACAGCAGCATTTGTGGCTATAATTTTGATAGCAAGATACTTCTATAACGACATAAAGAGCAAAAAAGACGAATTGGAAAATAAAAAGAAATTATATCTTACAGTTAAGAGAGAAGACGCTATTGAGGCATCAAAATATATAAAACAGTATGCAAGTGAAAACTGTGTGTCAGAAGATATAGCATATAAGGTGAGCCTCTGTATGGAAGAAATGCTAGAATATGCTGAAAAGTCTCAACGAAGATTAAATTTACACACACAAATTATGATAAGTTTTAAAAATGATGGAGCGAAGTTCATAATGCTTGATGATGGAAAATGTATAAGCTTAGATGAAAATGACGAGAATAAAAAACTTGTAACAAATAGTTATGAATTGCTCAATAAGATATCTAAATCACATGAGTACAAATATTTACTAAACCTGAACTGTACAACATTTATTTTTTAGATTAATGTAATGCATATAGATGATTTTGTAAAAGAACATAAAAAGAAAAAGTATATAGATTTTATGCTTTCTATTGGACTAAATTGTAAGCCGGCGATAAATATTATGAGCAATGGTTTTAGATTTTTCTCGTCACCACTCGATTTTGTAGAAGTCAGAACTATAGAATCTGTACTGCATCTATTTGAAAGTAAATTTGATAGTTTTTTTAGTAATTATAAAATTGACTTTAGTAAAAAGACAGCAACTGGATGCTACTGGATAGATGACCTGACGAATGAAATTTATACTATACATTTTATGAAGAAGGGCATGCCCATACTTGAATCATATAGAAAGTTCAAAGAGGCGATGAACCTTAGGGCAAAAAGATTAGATGATAGATTGAAAA
Organism: Lachnospiraceae bacterium; assembly: GCA_017542725.1. Next base: position 2,633 of record JAFXWR010000011.1, read on the forward strand.
AAGTCAGTAAAATTGTCATTGTGTCACAAAGGCCGGAATCAAAAGAGGAGTTGACTTGGTTTTTAAATGAGTTTTCAAATCTTTATCCAAACTTATGTATAGATTTTATCAACATGAGAAATGATATGAAAATGAGTTTTGATGAAATTAAAGTGCTAAATGTTTTTGATGATGGTAAGCTCTCTTACACAGAATATTCTTTCAATGACACTAGAAAATGTTTAGTAGTCCCAGAGGGTAATATTGAAATGTGGAGCAAAATACTCTTACAATATGAAAATGACAATTTGATGCATTTGAAAAAAGACTGGCAAATATTAGGAGATAGTAACAAACAAATGTTACTATATGGCACAGATAGAAAAGTTGAGAGAATTGCAAACTGGCTTTCAAATATAGGTATAAATAATGTAAGCGTTGTAAAAAGAATTGACGACATTAATGATAAGACTGACTTGTGTATCATACTTTGTATAGTTGATAAAAAAGCTGTTGACAAAGGAAGCGTAGACTATTTAAAAAATATATTATCTGATAGAGGGTATAAAAATATATTGGTTTGCGATGACTATTTAAGAGTAAAGTGATATGAAAATATTTGCTACAATTGATATAAGAAAATTTGAAAATGAAAAACTTTTAAATGGAGCTTTGGCAAATGCCTCTGATTTTAGAAAGAAAAAATATGAGGCAATGAACAATCATCAAGGCAAACTTCAAGTGATTGCCAACACATATCTTTTAAATAAATGTTTAGATGAATTAAATTTAAATGAAAAAGATATGGAATATATCGTTGAAAAGAACGGCAAGCTTAGATTTACAAATGCACCAAATGTCCATTTTAATTTATCTCACAGTAAAAATATGTCACTTGCTGTGGTAAGCAATGTACCTGTAGGCTGTGATATACAATTTGTAGATAAGGTTGATGAAAAATTATACGACCTAGTTCTCTCGGAAAAAGAGAAAAAGTTGGTTGTAGGGGCGAGTACTACGAGCTCTGCTGAAAAATTCTATGAGTTCTGGGCTATGAAAGAGGCAATTATAAAAAAAGACGGCACAGGTCTAAGGGATAGATTAACAGATGTACACGATGATAATGTTTATATAGAAAAAAGATTTTTAAAAAGTAATGAAATTGTAGAAGAATACATACTCGCAATTATTTAATTAAGGACTCGCAAAGGAGGAAAAGTTATGAGTAAGTCAAAAGTTTATTGGACAGATTTTAGGACATCGGCAATGGGGGATGGACTCCCAACAAAACTTCAAAAGCTTATTAAAAAAGCTGGCATTGAACAAATTGATATGAAAGATAAATTTGTTGCTATTAAGATGCACTTTGGAGAACATGGAAACATTTCTTATCTAAGACCAAATTATGCAAGAGCAGTTGTGGACTTAGTTAAGTCACTTGGTGGAAAGCCATTTTTAACTGACTGTAACACCATGTATCCTGGTTCAAGAAAAAATGCATTAGAGCATCTCGAGTGTGCTTGGGAAAATGGATTCACACCTCTCACAGTAGGATGTCCACTTATAATAGCAGATGGTCTTAAAGGTCATGATGAGGAAGAAGTGCCTGTGAATGGTGGTATAGTTACAAAAACTGCAAAAATTGGTAAGGCTATCATGGAAGCAGATGTATTCATTTCGCTCACACATTTTAAAGGTCATGAAATGACTGGCTTTGGTGGAGCCATAAAAAATATCGGTATGGGCTCAGGAAGCCGTGCTGGTAAATGTGACCAACACAGCCAAGGTAAAGCTAATATCAATGAAGATGCGTGCCGCGCTTGCAAGAGATGTCTTAAAGAGTGTGCAAATAATGGATTAAAATTTGACGAAGCAAAAAAGAAAATGACAGTAGATCATAATAACTGTGTAGGCTGCGGAAGATGTGTTGGTGCTTGTAATTTTGATGCTATTTATTTTGAAAATGATATCGCATTAAAAGATTTAAATGCAAAGATGGCAGAGTACACAAAAGCAGTTGTTGATGGTAGACCTAACTTCCACATTTCTCTCATCATAGATGTATCACCAAACTGCGATTGCCATCCTGAAAATGATGCACCATTAATTCCAAACATTGGTATGTTCTGTTCATTTGACCCACTTGCACTTGATAGATGTTGCGTAGATATGGCATTAAAGCAAAAACCATTTGAAAATACTCAGCTTACGGATGAGATGAGTAAACAAGGAGCCCATGATCACGGAGATATGTTCACAAATTCAAATCCAAACTCTGAGTGGCAGTCATGCCTTGAGCATGCAGCAAAAATCGGTCTCGGAAATCTTGAGTACGAATTAATAAAGATGTAAAAGAATGGGGCTCGTGAAACTCGCCCGTACATGTAGGGGCGAGCATTGCGAGCCTGGAGGATAATTATGAAAATGTTGATAGCATCCGACCTTCACGGTTCGACTGCATGTATAAAAAAATTATGGCAACGGTATGACGAAGAGAAACCAGATAGGATTATTTTGCTTGGCGACCTTCTTTACCATGGTGCAAGAAATGATTTGCCAGAGGAATATAATACAAAAGAAGCTATAGATTTACTAAATAGTAAGTCCGAGATTATAACTTGCGTTCGCGGAAATTGCGATTCAGAAGTTGACTCTATGGTTCTTGACTTTTTTGTAGAAGCACCACATATGATTTTATCAGATAGTGGGTTAAACATTTTTATAACACATGGGCATTATTATAATACAGGACATTTGCCACCAATGAATAATATAGATATTATTCTCCACGGACATACACATATACCAGTTTGCGAAGAGATAGAAAAAGGAAAATATTATATGAATCCAGGTTCCGTGTCAATTCCAAAAGGTGGATCCGACCATTCTTATATGATTTACGAGAATAGAAAGTTTGAATGGAAGAACCTTGATGGTAAGACATATATGGAAAAGCAATTATAATTAGAAATAAAAAAACCTGTGTAGCTCACAGGTTTTTTTATTTAATAATTATTTATTTATCATATGTAAATCAAGTTGTGGATAAGGTATTGAAATGTTGTATTTATCAAATTTTGGTTTAATTCGCTCTTTTATACTCCAGAGACAATTTAAATAATTAGCATTTTCTGTATATGCTCTTATAGTGAAGTCTATTGAACTTGAAGCATAATCTTTTACAAACACAACTATGTCTTCTGTCTTTACTACAAGTGGCTCTTCATTTAACACTTCAAGTAGAGCTTTCTTTACGTCTTCTATATTATTGTCGTAAGACACACCAATTGTGTATTCAACTCTTCTATATTTTTCATAAGAATAATTTATGATGGTTGCTGTGCCAACTTTATTATTTGGAATATAAACCATTTCATTTTTGTAAGTCCTCATCTTAGTAAACATAAAACTAATTACAACCACAGTGCCTTCAACACCATCTATGCTTACATAATCGCCAACTTTAAAAGGATGATTTGCAAATATGTTTATGCCATTTGCAACATTTGACATTAGATTTTGTACAGAGAGCGATATTGCTAAACCAAAGATAGAGAAGGCAGCAATTAACGAAGAAGTATTTATGCCAAGAGCACTTGCTATAATCATAATAGCAAAGAAGATTATAAGGATGTCAATTATTTTGTTTATCACCTTTGTGATATTATTATCAACTGGCAATTTGCTAATATGACTTTTAAATATTTTATTTACAATTTTGTAGACAATATAAAAAACTACTGCGAGAAGAATGGCAAATGGCACTGCTTTAATATTCGCCCCATAAGCCTCGTTTATAGTATTCATGAAATCTTGAAAATATGATGTTGGATTTGTCATAACTATCCCCCTATTTGTTATTAATTATAGCAAATTAGCGAATATTTTTGTAGTCAACAGCGTGTTTTATTTGCAACATTTTTAAAATAAGTGTTATAATATAAAAAGAGGTAATTATGGATCAAGAGATTTATAAAGAACTTGAATTAGAAAATCAAAGTGAAAAAGAAATAAAAAATACTATCTATGATTATGAAGAGAGTAGCATAAAGCAGGAAGATAGAAACTCCTTCGGCTATGTCATAAAATTAATCATAGTAGTTTTTGGTCTGTTTATAATTTCCCTACTTTTAAATATAAGTGATAGGATAAGAAATTTTAATCAGTTAGCTGGCATTGTGAGCCTTGTAATATTTGCAGTGCTATTTTTATATTTCTATGTAAGACCAATACTAAATATTTATGGCATGCTTTATTTTGAAAGCAGAAATATGAATAAAAATTCTAAAATTGCCAATGCCCATAATATAAAGACAAGGAAGAAGATCGCAGAACACATAATAAGTTTTAATCAAAATGTAAAAGATGCAGATTGGTATGACAGAGAACTTGTAAAGGAACTTAAAATTGCAGTAGATGAAAATGATAACAGTAAAATATATTCTATACTTACAAAACTTATGAACGGAAGCATCAAGAAAGCATCAAATAGGATGATCGTAACAAGTGCTGTTCAGTCAGGAGTTTACTCTGCGATAGTTCCATCTCAGCAACTAGATGCGCTCCTTGTAGCAGGTGTAAACTTTAAAATGATTAGGGACATATTATTCTTATATGGATTTAGACCAACCAATGCGCGTCTTATGAAAATATTTTTAAATTCTATAATTGGTTCACTCGCAGCATATGGGATAGAGGGAAGTGGTATAGGATCATTTCTTGCAAAACTTGGTTCTCGTGCTATACCGGTAATTAATGAGAGCAGCAGTTTTTTAGTTGATGCAGGTGTGCAGGCATTTACAAATGGAACACTAACTATGTGGATAGGCTATAAGGCGATTGATTACTTGAAGAAAGAGTACAAACTTCAAGTTGTTCTTGGTGATATAGATGTGTTAGATGATGACAAAGAGTTTAATGACACAAGAAAAGAAGTTGTTGATGAATTAAAAGACAGGATGCCATTTATTAACAAAACTATATCTAAGATGTATAGTGAGAATGATGACAAATCAAAGGCATTAAAGAAACAAGGTAAAGCAAATTCAAAAAATGAAAATACAATAGTTCTTCCTATTGATTCAAAAAAGTATCATGGTAAGAATTTTATAGATGTTGAGAAACAATTACTTGAACTCGGCTTCTTGCCTGAAAATATAAAATTTGTAAAGATAGAAAGAGGAAGAAAAGGCTTCTTCCAGCACGAAGGAGAAGTTGTAGAACTGTTGCTTGATGGTATGAGTAATGTTAATAAGGGCTATATATTTGATAAGAATACAAGAGTAGTCATAAAGTACGCTGTATATGGTTATTTTTCAGTGAATTAAATATGAAAATTAATATTATAGCTGTTGGTAAAATTAAAGAGAAATATTTGAAAGAAGCAATTGATGAATATAAAAAAAGATTGTCTAAATTTTGTAATCTAAGCATTATAGAGGTTAATGAATCAGTTGCAAGAGTTGAAAATGATTCAAGTATAAAAAAGTCGTTAGAAGATGAAGCACAGAATATCATATCAAAGATTAAAAATGAATATGTCATTGTGCTTGATATAGAAGGAAAAGAATATTCTACAGTAGAAATAAGTGAAAAGATTAAAGAGATAACGTTGAAAGGTGCCTCTGAAATAAGTTTTATTATAGGAGGTTCATATGGACTTGATAATTCTATAAAAAAACATGCTGACTTAAGGCTCAGCTTCTCAAGACTTACATTTCCGCATCAATTGTTTAGAGTGATATTGCTTGAGCAAATATATAGAGCATTTAAAATTATTAATAATGAACCATATCATAAATGATAAATTTACCGCTATTTTACCACAGTTTTTACTATATAATAGTTTAACATTTTGACAAATATATGCTATAATTATTGTAGATAGATGGAGGTTATTTAATATGAAAAAAGTATTTAAAATAATTTCGTTAATTCTTGCATTTACACTTTCACTTACAATTCTTTCATATTCATATTCACCAATTATAGGTGATAATTATCCACAAGTGTATGATTTGTATTGGAATAATAAAACTGCAAAATGGTCAGTAGATGGAAGAGCAAATAAATATGAGATTAGACTTTATAGAGATGGAAGAAGAGTTAGTACAAGAACTCAAACTTCAAGAAGTCATAGCTATAGTAGTGAGTTATCAAGAGGAGACCATGAGTATTATTTTGAAGTTCGCCCTTATAACTCAGTTACTGGATGGGGAAGTTGGGAACAATCTGATGTTATATATATAGAAGACAGAGGACAGCCTATAAATCCTGTTTATCCTGTAAACCCTACACCATACGTTCCTGGACCAGGCCCTGGAGAGGGAACTTATGTACCAACACCTCAAATAGTATTTAATCCCGCAGGACAGTGGGTTGCTGCAAATGGTTATTGGCATTTCATATATTCAAATGGTGTATATGCATCTAATACTTGGATTCAGTTGGGAAGTAATTGGTACTATATAGATCCAAATTCAAATATGGCAGTTGGTCTTGTAACTATTAATCAATATACTTATTATTTTAATCCAGATGGTACTATGGTTACAGGAACGATAGTTTATAATGGTATCACTCATTTCTTTGATGTTAATGGTAGAATGGTATATTAAAATGTTGGATTGTTTTGAATTAAATAAATTTTGATAATTATAAAAATAGGGGCGGATAATATCCGCTCCTATTGAGTATTGAGAAAGATTATTAGTTATGATTAGTCAAGGCAAAAAATTAGTTTGTAGTAAATTTATTAAATTTAGATTTTTAAATGTAGTTATTTTATTTTTAATAACCTTAGCTTTTTCTTTTGCTTTTTCGATTACGTCGTTTGCAGCGCCATATACACTCTGCACTGGTAAAGAGTTTAACCAAAGAGTAAAAGCATTTTTAAATGGCAATGACCCAAAAGCAACAATTGTAAATACAATTACTGCATTTAAAAGAGGATATAATCCACCTGATGATCCTAATTACTATGTAGATGTGTCTGAGGATAGAGATGGTTCAGTTTTGGTTTACATAACTGAGAACGACATAAATGATAGGAGGAAAAAGAATAATACGACTACAGATTATAACTACACACTTTATTGGTATTCGGATAGCATAGTAAATATGAATCCAAATGCTGCATTTATGTTTGATAAGTTTGTGAGAATTAGAAATATAGACTTAAGCGATTTTGTTTATCTAAAAGGATTGACTGACACTAGGTATATGTTTCTTGAATGTAGAAATTTAAAAGACATAAAGTTTAAAAAAGATAGTGGTGGGAAAGAGTTTATGCCATCTGAAATGCAGGGGATGTTTTGTGGATGTCAATCACTAATGAATATAGACCTTACTTTATTTGATACAAAGATGGTTGACAATATGACAGAACTTTTTTACAAGTGCTATAATTTACGAAATATATATGTAAATCCAGCAAGATGGAATGTTGAAAATGTAATGTTGTTCAATAGAATGTTTTCAGAATGCCATATGCTTAGAACTAATGATGGCAAAAAGGCAGTTGACATTGCTGAGGATGACTACGGAGATTTTGCAGTTCCTGGCGATGATAAAAAAGAAGGTTTTATCAAAGACATTAATTATGAATATGATGACTATGGAGAGTATCTTGGCTCTGTGCCAATTGATGGAGCAAATTATTTGATGGCAGAACCTGAGACAACGCAAGCCTATGCTGATGAACCAGAATATGATGAAGAGACTGGAAAAGGTGTGGGCGATGGAATAACTCCATACATAGGAAATAGTGCTTCAGGATATGGAAGTGTGAAGGAGACTCAACCACCAGCAAGCATAGTAAGTCCTACAGCCGCTTTAGATGCGGTTAATAGAAGCATAGAGATAACTGAAAACTCAGCAGAGTCAAGTGAAGTTGTAGTTGAGTCAAGTGCTGATACAGAAGACAATGAATCAGGCGGTAGAAGAATTATAGAACTTGACGAATACCTGAAAGAGCAGAGTCAAGATGGAGAAGCAGGAAGTGGAGAGTTACTTGGTGGAATATTTAGAGAGTATAAGTTCCTAATTATGGCGCTTGTAATTTCACTAATAGTGATATTACTTCTTGTAGGAATGGTTGCATATCTCACAAAGTCAAATAGAGAAAATAAGGATGACGAATCGCATAAAATATAAGAGAAGGAGATTTATATGGCAGCAATTAAAATGAATAGGATGAAAAAATCACACAAGTGCCTATCACTATTATTAATAGTAATGCTGGTAAGTTGTAGCGCTAATAATGATGCGGCAGTGAGTAGCGTTAATGATGATGCAGCAGCAAGTGTTGCTAAAAAAGAAGAAAACAAACTGCATACTTATTTAAGCAAGCTAAACGCTCAACTTGACAAATCAAAATTAGTAAACTTACATAACAGCGATGAAAGTATTGATAATTGCGAAAGTATTATTTTTGGGAAATATGAGATAGATGGCAATTTATCAAATGGTTTAGAGGATATAGAGTGGGTACTGCTTGATTATGATGAGGAAAATAAAAAAGCACTATTAACAAGCAAATATATTTTGGATTGCAAGGCATATTTTGATCATATATATGTGTATCAAAAAAACTATGATGAAGTAAAAAATATGTTAACTGCTGATGAAATTAATTCATGGGATGCAGATGCTGATGAATTAAGGAACTTGATTTTTAGTAAGTATGGAGAATATTTAAAAGATTTAACTTGGGAGAATTCTACATTAAGAGAATGGCTCAATAAAGAGTTTTATGAGACTAGCTTTGATAAATATGAAAAAAGTATGATTAAGCTTACTGATATAAAAACCGTTTTTAAGAATAACAATGATTTGGTAGAAATTAATACTGAGGATAATGTATTTTGCTTAGATATTGATGAATTAAAGAAGTATATGCATTACGATACTAATTTAGAAGCAAAGAACTTGCTGGCTGGGACGTCGGCAACTCCATTTGCAAAAAAAGTGACCAATTTTGCAGAAGGTATAAGAGTCGAAAAAGATGGTGACTGGTATAATAGAAATAATTGGTATAAAGGAATGAGCAATTATTGGCTTAGAAATAGAAATGAGTATGGTGACCCGTCAACTGCTAGAGTTGTGCTGCCGGTATCAAACTTTTTGACTTTTGTTGGCTCTGGGAAATATTATGATTATGAGCAAGTAGATAAAAGAAATGTAGGGGTGAGACCAACAATATATATTGATTTAAGTGATGATAGTGTCATTGAAAGATATAATAATTTGGAAGACAAACCTGAAAACATAATACATTTTGATGAAAGAATGTTTAAAAATGAGAAAACAGATAAAATAGCAGAAACTACTATTGCAGAAGAAGATATAGAATATTATTATTCTGGAGGAAAATGGAATTAAAATGATACATAAGTTTCATAAAGTGAGTAACTTTTATAAGACAGCAAAAGTGTTTTTGCTGTTTTTATTTGTTTTTTCTCTATGTTCATGCAAAATGAGTCCCGTTGATAGGTATAAAAAATACATGGAAAAAGTAGATAACACAAAATACATAGACGAAGACATTGTTAAAGAAAAAAACGGAAAAGAATATATTGTTGACAAAGATGGAAAAGAGCAGGAGATACTTGAAAATATTTTTGATGCTTCTGTAGGAGAGGTTGCCTATTTTGGAAAATTTGGAGGAGCAAAAATCCCTTTTGTGGTGGTAAGAAGAAGTGGTGAGGTTATGGAAATAATGTCAATTCCTAAGTTTAATCTCATGAGAGAAGAAAGTTCTCTAACGCAAAACAAAATGGCGACTGCAGAATCTTTTAGTTTACTTAATACTATTTTTTTAAAAGCTTGTTTTAATGATGATGAAATCAAGAATATTTTACCTTTTGAATATAGAGAAATTAATTTACAGATAGAACCGGATAAGAAAATTCTAAAAGATTTTGACATAGTTTATGATCAAAATTATAAAGACAAATATGATAACCCTACTATCTTATCGAAAGTATTGTTACACGAGCAGTATGTAAATAGATCATATAGCAATAATTATACAAATGACTATGGCTATCCTAATGAAAAGAATATAAAACAAATCACAGATTCAATATCAAACATGTGGAATGTAAAAATTACTAATAAAGAAAAAGGAATCACATATTTATATGACTATAATGATTTTGTCTATCAGACAGGTATAGATGTATATAAATATAATTCAAGAATTGAATTGAGACTAAAGAATATTGAGACTGAAAAATACAACGAAAAAGCCAATGGGTTTAAGCATATAGCGACAGGTAGTGACTTGGAAGAAAAAGATTATGGATATTATTATCTTAGAGATGGCAATATAGTTAAAAATGAAATTGTTGAAAAAGACGGTACAAAATTCTATTTATCAAATAAAGGAAAAGCCATAGAACTAAAAAGCTTTTCAATACAAGATTTTAATGGTACTGAAGTTTTAATGTGTGATGACGTGATTATAAGAGATAAGATAATTAACAAAGATGATATTGCGATAGAAGATAGTAGAAAGGTAAACGCTGAAAAGTATTATGTAGACCTAAATGGTATAGTCCATAATCTTGTAAGCAATCTAAAAGATGCAGATGTATCTGACACAGTAATGTTTGGTCATAAAAATAATGACCAAAATGAACCTTTATTATGGAGAGTGGTAGAAAATCTTGGTGGAGTTTACACATTGATTTTAGAAGAAAAAATTACATTTGATATGGTGGAAGGTAACCCTGAAAAACGAGAAGAAGATGCCTATGATGGCAAGGTTTCAAAATTTGACCAAGGGAAAACTTGGGATGAATCAGACAGAAGGAAGTATCTTAATGAAGTTTTTTATGTAGAATCATTTTCAGATTCTGAAAAAGAGATAATAGTTAGTAATCCTCTAAGGGCCGAATCATATATAAAAGAAAATAATTTTAGTGGCAGTAAGGGGCAAGACACTTACGATAAAGTATTTGTTTACAATGAAAACACAAAAGAATATATGAAAAAATATGTTGAAAGTTTTGAAATGCTTAAAATAAAAAAACCAAGTGTTTATAACGATGAAGATTTGTACTTTAATTTTAGTCTAATAGATAGCGATTTGACATCTGTTAGACCTTGGGTAGTTGTAAATCTTACAGGTGAAAGTGTACCGGTAGAAAATAGTACCAAGAATTTTATTGATATAAGTAAGGGTGATAAAGAAACATATGAAATTCCAAGGATTAAAACTAAGTTGATTAATGGAGTGAAGCTTGGTAAATATTTGCAATATGGGGATAAAGTAACAAATATTTATTGGACGCTATATGCGATAGATGGCGACATAGCATATTATAGAGCAAGTCAAGTTTTGGATTTTGAAAAGATAGTGGAAAGTAAAGATAAAGAAATCAAATGGAGTAACTCTGAGTTGAGGCAATGGTTAAGTCAGACATTTATGTATAAGATATTTAGCACTGATGAGATTGCGAAACTTGAAAAAATTAAAAAGAAGTATCAATATATAGATTCAAGTGGCAATATTAAGGAAGAGGAATGTGAAGACTTTATTACATTGCTAAATTATGATGAGGTGCCAATTTATTTAACTACAGGAGTTCATTTGAGTAATAAATCATTTGAAAAAATTGATGCAATAGATAGGAAGGGAGCAGCCGCAGTTACTTCGTTATTTGACAATAGAACACATAAGTTTTATTCTGCCTGTTATAAAGCTGATGATGTAGGAAATAGCCAAGATGGAAGAATTGAGATAAAAACAAATGACACAGCTTATGTTGGCATACTTCCTGTGATAGCAATTAACATTGATAAGATAATAGATATAAATAGGAATCAAAAAATCAGAAAGAATCCTGATAAGCAAGAAGAATGGATGAAAGAAGAAATAGCTAATAGCCAATTTCTATTTAAAGAAGGTCTTTATGGTGATGTAATAAAGATGGGTAAGTATCAAAGTAAGGATTTGGAATGGGTTGTATTAGATAGAGTACAAGATTATGCATTAGTGATTGCAAAAGAGTCATTATTCACTGATAGTAATCTTGGAAGATATGGTACAAGTTCATGGGAAACATCAAGTGTAAGGGAAAAGTTAAATACAGAAATATATGATGAATGTTTTTCTGATGAAGAGAAGAAAAGAATTAAACCAGTGAAGTTATATACAGAGTATACAGAAAGTGAAGTGAGAAGTGGTCAAGAAGATCCATCAAACATATATTCACTTGATGATGAGACTATAGATTATCTATTTTTACCTGAAGAAAAAGATATTAATATCATTACAAGACCGCCACTTAAGATAGCCTTTAAAGAGAGTGAAAAATTATGGCTTAGGAATGGAGATATGTATGGATTTTTCGCAGGGAATTTTAAGGAAGTAGTTGACTTGAATATTTCTAGAAAAGGTAAAAAGTATGCTGTGCATCCACTTATGTGGATAAAATATCAAAACTAGGGTAGGCTCAAATAATGTAGGGGCGAGCATTGCGAGCCCGTATTTATATATACTATAACTTGTTGTAAACTAATATTTGACTATTATTTTTATAGATGCTATATTATATTTATCAGGAGTTCACATGAAAAATGTATTTGTAAAATCTATGATGATGTACATGATGATGAGTAAGTCATTTTTCGTGTGCACAAAATAGTTAGTAAATCTTGATTATATAAGTGCTACGGAAAATGATTAGACCGTAGCACTTTTTTATTGTATTTACTAACTTAAAAAAGTGTTGCAAAACACTAGAAAAATCAATATAATTAATACATTGTCTAGGAGGAGTTTATTTATGAACAAGAAGTTATTAGGTTTAGTTTTATCATTAGCAGTTTTATCATTGGCTGCTTGTGGCAATAAGACTGCACAAGCACCAGCAAATAGTAGTGAGGCACCAGCTCAAGTAGTAACAGTGGCAGCATCACCTGTCCCACATGCAGAGCTTCTATTACAAGTAATGGATGATATGAAAGAACTCGGTTATGATTTAGAAATAAGAGAATTTTCGGACTATGTTCTTCCAAATACAGCTGTAGACGAGGGAGACATCATGGCAAATTTTTTCCAACACAAACCTTATCTTGATGATTTTAATGCTGAGAGAGGTACACACATAGTATCAGTTGGAAAAATCCACTATGAGCCATTTGGTGTATATGCAGGATCAAAGAAGACACTTGAACTTGCAAAAGGCGACAAAGTTGCAGTTCCAAACGATGTAACAAATGAAGCAAGAAGTTTGAATCTTCTTGAGGCTGCAGGTGTTATTAAGCTTAAAGAAGGAGCAGGACTTACAGCAACCAAACTTGACATTGTTGAGAACCCACTTGAGATTGAAATAGTAGAACTTGAGTCAGCACAGATTCCAAGATCACTTGATTCAGTAGCAGTTGCATGTATGAATGGAAACTATGCTATGGAAGCAGGATTTAAGGTTAGCGATGCTCTATTCGTAGAGCCACAAAATAGTACAGCTGCTCAAACTTATGCAAATATTCTCTGCGTAAAAGAAGGAAATGAAAATGAGAAGTGGGCAAAGGACTTACTCAATTGCTTAAAGAGCCAAAAAGTTAAAGATTATATTGAAAAAACTTATAACAAATCAGTTATAGCTATTGATTAATCAAAAGAATGCAGGGGCGGCTTTAGCCGCCCTTTTTTCTTGCATAAAAACACCGATATGTTATAATATAAATAACGATACAAATTTAATCGAGAGCATAGCTCGCGGCCCTTTCATAATAGAAAGGATAAAATAATTTTGTAGGAGGAATTATATGATTAAGAATTTTGATTTGACAGGATGGACCTGTTTTAGCGACAGGAGAAATTCAAAAAGCTACATGAGCCCAGATAAAAAATGGATGGTTAAGTTTGGAACTGAGTTTGCTGAAGCCACATTACCTATACTTGAGCATGAGATGGAAGTGACAAAAAAAGCACTTGAGATAGGTGTTAAGACACCAAAAGTAGATGATATAGTTGAACTTCCAGATGGCAAACTTGGACTTGTTTATGAATACATTGAAGGTAAAAAATCTATAGCTCGTGCAGCAGGAGAAGATACTGATAATATAGACTATTACATGAAAAGATTTGCACGTATATCAAAAGATTTACATAGTAAAGTTTGCGACCCAAACAAATTTGAATCAGTAGAAGAAAGAGTTAGAGAACAAATCAAAAAAAGAGACATATTGACAGAGTTACAAAAAGAAAAAGCATATAAGTTGCTTGATAGCATAGAAAAAAAGTATACTTGTATTCATGGAGATTTCCAAACCGGTAATTTTATAATGGCAGGAGATAATGAGTTTGCTATAGACTTAGGCGCCATTGCTTATGGTAACCCTGACTATGATGTGGCATGTTTCTACTATTTTTGTCATTATTTTCCACCTTATGTTACTGATAGAATTTTCCATTGCGACCAAAAATATCTGCCACTTATGTGGAGAAGTTTTATAAAATATTATTATGATACTACGGATGAGAAAGTACTCGATGAAATCACTAAGAAAAATGCCAAGTATGCGTTGGTATGTTTCTTTGGGCAACTTAAAAATATAGAGCCAGGTCCAGAACTTAAAGAAGCTATGGATAAGTACTTTGACAAGGAGTTTAATGATTAATGGCTTATGTGATAGCCGTATGCGGTTCAGGTGGTAAGACCACACTTTGTAAAGAAATCGCCGCACGATATGCAAATGAAAATAAAAAAGTTTGTATAACTACAACCACAAACATGTGGTTTGATAGTGATGTAAGAAATAGTTTTTTTCAGGTGGAGGAATATGTTGTAGGGGACGAGCCCGGAAAAGTTTATTATGCTGGAAATGTTGACGAAATAAAGAAAAAATTAAAGCCATTAAATGAAGAAGACTATAAAAAACTTTGCGACATATTTGATTATGTAATTATAGAAGCCGATGGCAGCCGTGCAATGCCAATGAAAATCCCTTATGGCGTAGGGGCGAGCACTGCGAGCCCAAGTTGTAAGGGCGAGCTATGCGAGCCCATCATACCTAACAATGTAAATGAGATAGTCATAGTAGTTGGCATGGAATCCGTTGGCCGTAAAATCGGCTATATTTGCCACCGCTTTAATGAGTTTTATGGGAAAGATAAGTTCTTATCAGATAATAAGATAGAACCTGATACCATAGTTACAGAAAAATTAATAGATGATTTCGTGAATCATTATTACTACAAGCCACTAAATGAGAAGTTTCCAAATACCAAAATATCTATTTATAAAAACGACTATGCTAAAATTGCTGTAAGAGCGACCGATAACTCCGTAGGGGCGAGCATTGCGAGCCCGTTCAAACTTTGCATGGCACTTTGTGCATCAGGATTTTCAAAAAGATTTGGAAACGAGAATAAACTTTTAGCAAAAATTCCTATTACAAAACTTGTACTGGGTGACAAATACGATGAAAATAAGTTTAGTAAAGATGAAGCCACACAAAAATTTTTAAATAATGAAATTATGATTTATCAACTAATGATAGAGAAATTACTAGCAACTCAAGATAGTGTGTTGGGTAAATATTCAAAAGAATTAGGTAAAAATCATTTACAAATTGATATAGCAGTAGTGACACAGTATGATGAAATCATAAATGATAAAAATTATAGTGACAAAGTTACAATGATTAAAAATGATAAAGCAGAACTTGGATTATCATCGTCAATAAAAATTGCTGTTAAAAAATATAAGGACTTTGACGCAATTATGTTTATAAATTCTGATTTACCAAAACTTGATGAAGAAGAGCTCACAAGGTTTTTGTACTATAGCATTATGAATAATAATAAGATGGCATCGATGTTTACTGATATTCCTAAGAACCCGGCTTATTTCGAAAAAGAGTATTTTAATGAGATATTAAAGATAGATGGCGACAAGGGACCAAGAGAATTGCTTGATAACAACATAAAAGATCTATATAGATATTACATTGATCCAAATCAGTTATTTGAGATTGACACCAAAGAAGATTTAGAAAAACTTAAATCGTAGGGGCGAATGCTTGCGGAGCCCATAGGAGAAATTTATGGATTTTAGAAATTTAAAAGTACTAGTTCGTGGCGCTGGAGACCTTGCATCTGGCATAATATGGAACCTTGCCTATGCTGGGTTTAAAGTTGTGTGTACAGATGTAGAAAATCCATCTTGCATAAGGACTGAAGTTTCATTTTCAACTGCAATTTATGAAGGGGTTAAAACTCTTGGTGGAGTATCCTGTGTATATGTAAAAGATGAGAGTGATATAGAGAAAGTTTGGAATGATGGAAATGTTGCACTTCTCATAGACCCAGAGGCGAAAATTCTTGATAAAATGAAATTTGATGTTGTTGTAGATGCGATTCTTGCAAAGAGGAATCTTGGTACAAAAATAGATATGGCTGATATCGTTATTGGTGTTGGACCTGGGTTTACAGTAAATAAAGACTGTAACTTTGCAATTGAAACTATGAGAGGTCATACGCTTTCAAAAATTTATGAGAGCGGAAGCCCAATCCCTGATACAGGCACACCAGGTCTTATCGCAGCACACGGAGCAGATAGAGTTATGCATTCACCATGTGAAGGAGTATTTCACAATATGCATAAGATTGGTGATGTAGTGAGACAGGATGATGTGTTATCAAGAGTTGAAGAATATGAAAATGGAAAGCCAAATGGAAAATTTATAATGCTCACAGCAAGTATCAATGGATTACTTCGCGGCATACTTAGAGATGGATATTATGCAAAGAAAGGACTTAAGGCAGCTGATATAGATCCAAGACTTACAGAGCACGATAACTGCTTTACAATATCTGACAAAGCGAGATCAATTGGAGCAGCAGTTGTAACGACAATATTACATGCATACAACAAATAGTGTAGGGGCGAACTTTAGGAGCCCGAAGGAGACGAAATGTTTGAGGATATAATAGAAAGAGCATTTGAATATTTAGAAGTTAACGAAGATTTGGAATTAGTTGAGATAGTAGAGTCATCAGCTGTTGGTACTCCAAGAAAGGCTGGAGCATTTATGTTTGTGGACGTAAATGCAGAGAGTTTTGGGACAGTAGGTGGTGGCAATGTAGAATATCAATCGACATTATATGCAAAAGAACTTCTTACAAAAAAACAAAGTGGTGAAAAAAAATATGAGTTAAGTCAAGCTGCAGCAGAAAATATAGGCATGGTTTGCGGCGGCGACAATCTTATGAAATTCACATACCTTACTAATGATGAAAAATCTAAAGCGATATTAAATGAATTAAAAGAAAAAAATAAAAGTAAAAATACAGTATATATTTTTGGCGGTGGACATGTAAGTATAGAACTTGCGAAAACTCTTAAGTATGTAGGCTTTGAATACGTGGTTTGGGATGATAGAGAAAATTTTGCAAATGTAGAAAGATTTCCAGAAGCCAAAGAAGTAATCTGTGCACCATTTGAAAATATTTTAGAAAGAATTAAAATTACAAAAAATGATATGGTTGTAGTGATGACAAGAGGACACGTATACGATTACATGGCAGAGAAACAAGTGCTTAAATCTGAAGCTGCATATATAGGTGTTATAGGAAGCAGTAGCAAAAATAAAGTTATAAGAGAGAAACTCTTAACAGATGGGTATTCTGAAGAAGAAATAAATAGAGTTTGTGCACCAATTGGTATACCGATTGCAGCTGATACTCCTGAAGAAATTGCTATATCAATTGCTGCTGAGATAATTATGTTTAGATCAAAGCTTGAAGGTAGAAGAAAAATAATGGGAGACAATCCGTTACTAACTATATATGAGGAAAAGTTGGGCTCGTAGAACTCGTTCGTGCAAGTTACAATATGGAGTAGCAATGAATATAGAGAAAAATGTTTATAAAAAAATAAAACCCTTAGTTAGAGTTTCGTTTGTTGGAAAAGAAAAGTTTTTCGGCAAAGGAATTGCTGAACTTTTACAGTTGGTTGATAAATACGGCACAATTCAAAAAGCATGCAAGAGCATGGACATGTCATATTCTAAGGCATGGAAAATTATCAATAGATTAGAAAAAGAACTTGGATTTAAAGTGCTTGAGACAAAGGCAGGTGGAAAAAAGGGCGGAGAGTCATATCTTACTGAAGATGCAAAAGATTTGTTGAAACGATTTAGTAAAATGATAAAAGAAGTTGAAGATTATTCTGGAAAGTCATATAAGAAGTATTTTTTGAAAAAATGTTAAAAAAGAAATTGAAATTGATAGTAACATTTTATACCACAAGTGCTGCCATGGCTACTGAGAAAGCTTGTAAAGAAAATAATATAGACGGAAGTCTTATCTCGGCGCCAAGAGAATTGTCGGCAGACTGCGGCATTGCTTTTGCTACAGGTGTAGAAAATAAAGAAGTGATGGAAAAACTTTTACAAGATAAAAAAATTGAGTATGAAAAATTGGTCGAGGTCGAAGTTTGATTGTAAAGAAATTAGAAAATATTGATTATATAGTATTTGACCCATCAAAAAATATTACAGCCCTTATCATATCTAAAGTTGATCCATCATCTTATATTGACATTTCAAAGAAGATAATGGATAAAGAGCCACAGGTTGAGCAAGTTGGATTTTTAACATATGATGGTGGTCTAGACATTTCACTTAGGATGGCAGGCGGAGAGTTTTGTGGAAACGCTACTATGTGTGCTGCAGTTTATTGTGCTATAAAAAATGATTTATCAAAGGCTAGTGTCAAAGTTAAAGTATTAGGTGTAGATGAAATTATAAATGTAGAAGTTAAAAAGACAAATGACAACGAGTGGGAAGGAATAGTAAAGATGCCAAATGCACTTGAGATTAAAAATGTGACGTTCCCAGATGGAAAGATTTTGCCAGTAGTATTTTACTCAAGAATTGCGCACATTATAATTCAAGATGATGTTGGTATAAAATCCATACATGATAAAGAAAGGGCAGAATTGACTATCAAGAAATATTGCGATTTCTTAAAAGTACCTGCTCTTGGCATGATGTATTTTAATTCAAAAGACACCAATTTGGTTCCTCTCGTATATGTAAAATCAGTAGATACATTATTTTGGGAGAATTCTTGCGCAAGTGGTACTACTGCTGTCGGAGCGTGGATTTTTAGTAATAATAATGAAAATAACATAGGAAAAAGCTTGAAAATCAATGTAAACCAGCCAAGCAAGGCAGTTCTTACTATATATAACGATGATAATGGAAGCATTTACTTGAAGGGTAACGTAAGGATAGACGCTTAGACCTTATATTATTGTTGATTTTTTGCTTATTTATGCTATAATTTATACATAATTGAATAAATGAATTTCATTAGATAGGGAATTTTCTTATTCTCTGGTGAGAAAAGTAGTGTTGTGGGTTCGATTCCCAAAAATTCCGACCATGTATCTTATGTTAAAGAAGAGAGAAGCAAAGTTATTTGGTTTTCTATTTTTAATGAGATTCTTTTCGTGTAGGAAGAATCTTTTTTATTTGCAGAAACCATGATAAAGAGACATGATAATGAAATCCATTTATCCAAAAGTGTATAAAGAGCGAAGGCTCAGAAATTTGGAGGATCATTATGAAAACAAAAGTTAACCCACTAATTATTGTTACAGGACTTTTAATTGGTGTAGCAGCAGTAGTGCTTACAAAATTTGGAAACCCAAAGAACATGGGATTCTGTATTGCATGTTTTATTAGAGACATCGCAGGAACTACAAAACTTCAAACAGCACCAGTTGTGCAGTATTTAAGACCAGAGATAGTTGGTATCGTTCTTGGTTCTATGATTATGGCAATTGCTTCAGGTGAGTGGAGAGCAAAAGCAGGATCAAGTCCAGCACTTAGATTCATTCTTGGATTTATGGTAATGGTTGGTGCACTTATTTTCCTTGGATGCCCACTTCGTATGGTTATCAGAATGGGTGGCGGAGATTTAAATGCATTCGTTGGTCTTGCAGGATTTGCAGTTGGAATTTTAATAGGTGTTGCATTCCTTAAGAAAGGATTTGGACTTAAGAGAAATTACGATGTTGCAAATCTCGATGGTTTAGTGCTCCCAGTTGTATTAGTTATCTTATTTGTATTATTCTTTATGGCATGGCCAGCACTTTCAAAGTATGTTGCTGATGTAAAAGCAGGTGTTGAGGGAGCAAAGAATCCTACATCATTTGCAATTTCTACATCTGGTCCAGGATCTATGCACGCACCTATCTTCATGGCATTAGTTGCAGGACTTATAGTTGGAGTTCTCGCACAAAAATCACGTATGTGTATGGTTGGCGGAATCAGAGACATAGTAATGTTTAAGAATTTCAATTTAATTATAGGATTTGTATGCGTATTTGTTGCAGTTATGGTTGGAAATATCGTTTTTGGAAACTTTAAAGGATTTTCAACGTTATCTCAACCAATAGCACACTCAAGTCAACTTTGGAACTTCCTTGGCATGGTAATAGTTGGATGGGGTTCTTGCCTCCTTGGTGGATGCCCACTTCGTCAACTTATCCTTGCTGGCGAAGGAAATGGTGACTCAGCAGTAACAGTTATTGGTATGCTTGTTGGTGCAGCATTTGCACATAACTTTGCACTTGCAGGTGGTGCTGACCCTGGTATGGTTGATGGAGCATATAAGGTATTCTCACTTAGTAATAATGGTAAGTTTGCAGCAGTATGTTGCCTTATAGCACTTCTCGTAATTTCGTTTACTAATTTAAACGCAGAGGAAAAATAATGGTAGATGCACGAGGATATGCTTGTCCGCGACCAGTAATGATGGTGGACGAAGAGATAAAGAAAAACAATCCAAGTGAATTGGTTGTATTGGTAGACAACCGCACAGCAGAAAAAAATGTGAGTAATCACGCAGAGTCGCTTGGATATAAAGTTACTCACGAAAAAGAAGGTAGAGATTTTAAACTCACTTTAAATAAGTAGGGGCGAGTTTTACGAGCCCAATAAATAATATGATTTACCTAGATAACGCAGCGACAACTTTAAAAAAACCAGAACAAGTTATTGATGCTGTTGTAAATGCTATGAGAACGCAGGGCAATGCTTCTCGCGGAGCTCACAATGCCACACTTTCGGCATCAAGAGTTGTTTACGATGCAAGAGTGAAAATTGCAAAGTTCTTTAATTTTGATACACCTTCAAATGTTATATTCACGTGTAATTCCACTGAAGCACTAAATATAGCAATTAATGGAACAATAAAAGAAGGGTACAAAGTTGTGTCAACTGATATAGAGCATAATTCTGTTTTAAGACCACTTTATCATTTGCAAAAGGCAAAAAACATTGATTTGCAATTTGTAAATGCGGATGTAAATGGAGTTTTAGACCTAAATCAGTTTGAAAAAATTTGCGATGATAATACAAAGGTTGTTGTAGTAAATCATATTTCAAACCTTACTGGAAATGTAAATGACATAAAAACTATTTCAAAAATTGCTCATAATGCGGGAGCAATTTTGATAGTGGATGGTTCTCAGTCAGCAGGAACTATGTCTGTTGATGTGAAAGATCTAGGTATAGATATATACTGCTTCACAGGACATAAAGGTCTATTTGGTCCTCAAGGCACCGGCGGACTCCTTGTAAAAGAAGGAGTTGAAGTCGAAGCATTTAAAAGAGGTGGTAGCGGGGTTAAAACTTATGAAGAAGATCAACCAAATGAGTACCCAACTCGTCTCGAAGCAGGAACACTTAATTCTCATGGTATAGCAGGACTCTCTGCTGCTATAGATTTTATAAATGAAATAGGTGTGGAGAATATTCACAAGAAAGAGAGAGAACTCACAGAATATTTTTATAATGAAGTTATAAAAATTGATGGGGTTAAAGTGTATGGCGATTTTTCATCACACGCCGCAATTGTATCTTTAAATGTAAAAGATTATGATTCCGGAGAAGTTTCAGATGCTTTATCAAATGATTATGGCATAGCAACGAGACCAGGAGCACATTGTGCACCTCGTCTTCATATTGCACTTGGTACAAAATATCAGGGGGCAGTTCGTTTTAGTTTTTCTTACTTTACTACAAAAGAAGAACTTGATGCCGCAATCAATGCTTTAAAGGAGATAGCAAGTTAAAGTAGATATAAGTGTCACAAATTGTCAGGGCTCGCACAGCTCGCCCGTACGTAGGCGCGAGTTTTACGAGCGCAAATGCTTAATTTGTGAATAAGTATTTTATAGGAATTGATATTGGATCAACTTCGGCTAAGACAGTAGTTCTTGATGAGAATAAAAATATCATTGAGAGAATATTACTTCCTACAGGCTGGAGTAGTAAAGAAACTTCTGAAATCATTTTAAGAAAATTAAATGATCTTAATTTTAATGTCGGAAACTCAACCATAGTCGCTACTGGCTATGGGAGGGTTTCCGTTTCTTTTGCAAATAAAGCAGTAACAGAGATTACTTGTCACGGAAAAGGAGCAGACTACTTGTTTGGGGGCGAGCCTGCAGACTTACTTGTGATTGACATCGGTGGCCAGGATACCAAAATCATCCAAATTAAAGATGGCAATGTAGTTGACTTCTTAATGAATGACAAATGCTCAGCAGGCACAGGTCGATTCCTTGAAGTAATGAGTAATGCTCTAAATCTAAAAATGGATGAACTTTGTGATATGGCATCTAAAGGCAGTGATACTCATATAAGCTCACTTTGCACTGTGTTTGCTGAGTCGGAAGTTATTTCACTTATTGGTAGGGGTGAAAAAAGAGAAAACATTGCATTTGCAATAGTTGACTCAATTATAAAAAAAGTTTGCCAGCAGGCACAGAAACTATATAGGAAGGGAATGAAAGTGTGTCTAACTGGTGGATTATCAGAATTTAAATATATAAGTGACTCATTAGGTAAGGAATTAAAAACAAATGTAGAAGCTAAAGAAGATGGTAGATTTGCAGGGGCTATAGGAGCAGCTCTTGCTGGAATGTAGACAATTTGTAAAAAATTATAAAAAATAAAGGAGTAAAAAAAATGGATTTTAAACCAAGAGCGACTGAAGTAGATTTACACAAAGTTCAGATGGAAGCTGAACAAGCCTATAGGGACGGTTTTTTCTGCTGTGAGGCAGTACTTGAAACAATTATGAACAATTTCAATTTAGATGTTCCACACGAATTAATTCGCATGACATCAGCAATGTCAATTGGTGCAGGAAGATCAGGATGTCTTTGCGGAGCAGTGAACGGAGGTATCGCTGCACTTGGACTTTTATTTGGAAGAGATGAAAAGAGAGGACCAAAGGACCCAGAAGTTAATAAATGTATGGGATTTTCTAAGGAACTTAGAGATTGGTTTGAAGCTAATAATGGTAAAAAAGCAACTTGTTGCAGAGTATTAACAAGAGAGTTTAATATGGCAGAAGGAGAACACAAAAAACAATGTATTTATTATACTGGCCTTTGTGCTTGGAAAGTTGCAGAGATTGTAGCTAGAGAATTTGGAATTAAGACAGTCAATCCAGAAGTAACATTAAAGACAAGGGAGGAGTTATATGCTGCTTAAAAAAACACCACTTCCATTTTGTGGAGTAGCACTTGGACTTGCAGCACTTGGAAATTTATTATCAACATACAGTTTTGGTCTAGTTGCTAAAAATATTTGTGGAGCAATATCTGCGATTATACTTATATGGTTATTTATTAAGTTTGTTACTAATTTTAACGCATTTGCAGAAGAATTAAAAAACCCGATTATGGGAAGCATTATTGGAACTTATTGTATGGCACTTATGATTCTTGGAGGTTATAAGTGGCCAAATGCAGAAGTTGGAAAAGTAATATGGTTTATAGGACTTATTTTACATGTAATTTTAATAATATATTTCACAAAAGAATTTGTATTTAAATTCGGAATCAAAAAAGTGTTTACAAGCTGGTATATCGTATATGTAGGAATAGTTGCTATGAATATTAACTGCGTTGATTTCGGAATGCAATCAATTGGTAAAATAGTATTTTGGTTTGGCTTTGCATCTACAATTGTATTACTTGCTTTAGTGACATATAGATATATGATAATAAAAGACTTCGCACCACCTGCTATACCACTTTTCTGTATCTATACTGCACCTGTTTCACTTTGTCTTGCAGGATATATGAATACATTTACACCCCCAGAGCCAAGTTTAATTTACTTTATGCTTTTATTGTCATTATTCATCTATATAGTAGTTATAATAAATCTTCCAAGATTTTTGGCAATGCCATTTTACCCAAGTTATGCTGCATTTACATTCCCTTTTGTTATTAGTGCAGTTGCTGTAAAGCTTACAACGGCAAAGTTTTTGGCTAGCAGCAATCCAGCACTTGCAAATATAACAAAGATGATATTTACAGCACAGACTTGGATCGCATCAGTATTAGTAGCATATGCACTTGTTCGATATATTATGTTTATCATGATTACAAGTGATACAAATAAGTAGGAGGTGTTTATGAAACCAGTAATTGATAGAACATTTTGTATTGGCTGTGGTCGCTGCGTAAATGTTTGCCCTGAAGTATTTAGATGGGAGCCAGTAATTTTGGCAAAAGCAGAAGTGTATGCCGATGTGACTGATGCAACTAAGACTAAAGTTGAAAATGCGGTAAAGGTTTGCCAGACACAGGCTATAACTATTGAGTCTTAATTATGTAATACATAAAGTGATGAGTGATTTTAGATTAGAAAAAGTTTCGTTTTCATATAAGGTTAGTGAGACATTAGTTCTTGATGATATAAGCATCGATGTTGATGCTGGAGAGTTTGTATGCGTACTTGGAAAATCAGGATGTGGTAAAAGTACATTGCTTAAACTTCTGGCAGGACTCAATTTTCCTACAAAGGGTACGATATATTTTGAAGATAGTGAAGTAAAATCTGCAAGCCTCAACCGCAGTGTAGTTTTCCAGGATTATGGACTTTTTCCTTGGATGACAGCAGGTGAAAATATATTATTGGCACTTAAAGAAAGGTATAAGGAAAAAAGTAGGCAAGAATTAAAAAAAACAGCCATTGATTCACTACGAAAAGTTGGGCTTGATGATAAAGTATACAATACTCTTCCAAAGCACTTGTCTGGTGGGATGCAACAGAGAGTAGCAATAGCTCAAGCAATAAGCGTTGATCCGAAAGTACTTCTTATGGATGAACCATTTGGTGCTCTTGATGCTGTCACAAGACTAAAGCTACAGGAGTTATTATTGTTCTTGTGGAAAGAGAGTGAAATCAAGAAGACAGTAATCTTTATCACTCATGATGTTGATGAAGCCATATATTTGGCAAATAGAATAATTGTGCTAGGTCAATCACCAAGTAAAATTATTTATGATAAAAAAGTTGACAATAATATAAAAGTTACAAGAGAGAATCAATTTTCTGATTCTAAAATAATAGAATTACGAAATGAATTGATATCAATAATCAATAATGATGTAAATCAAAAAGCAATAAATAAATAGAGGAGCAAATCAAAATGAAAAAAGTAATTATTGCAGGTGTTGCTATTGCTGTTATTAGCTTAGCAGCTTGCGGACAAAAGACAACTCAAGTAGCAGAAAATACTCAAGCTGCTACAGAGGCAAAAAAAGAAAACACTGTAGTTCGTTGGAATTATGGTTCAAGCGGAAATGTATTAGTTACTATTGCAGAAGAAAAAGGATACTTTGATGAAGTAGGTATAACTATTAAGCCTGTATCAGCAACAGCAAATGCAAATGCTATGGCTCTACTTGCTACAGGACAAGTAGATGTAGTTAGTAATTCAGGAACTACTAGCCCACTTCAACAGATAGCATCTGGAGTGGATTTGACTATTTTTGGCGGGCACATGGTAAATGGAGCTATGCCAGTTGTTGCAAAAAAAGGAACAGAGTGGAAAGGCATTGAGAGTTTCATCGGTCAAGATGTAGCAGTTAATCCTACATATTTTGCATTCACAGGCGCTGTTATGAATCTTGGATATGATAATCCGCTTGAAGTTGTAAATTGGAAAGTTTATTCAAATTATGACGAAGCATTGGCTGCAGTTCAAAGAGGTGAAGTAAAATATGCTCTCATGGGAACAGAAAAGAATTACCCAATTTCTCAAATGGATGACATAGAGATAGTTTCATGGCACAGCGAAGTTATGCCAAACTATAGTTGCTGCAGAATGGAATGTCAGACAGAATACTTTAATAACAATAAAGATGTGATTAAGAATGTTATAAAAGCTCTTTTAAGAGCACAGAGTTATTATGAGACACACAAGGACGAGGCTATAAGCCTTCATGCTAAGAAAATAAATGCAACTCCAGAGTTTGTTGCAGCATATATGAATAACTCTCATTATCTTGTATCTGTAGACCCACTTAAGAATTCAGTTTTAAGAGCTTGGGGAATACTTGATAAGACAGGTTACCTTGATGAAAATGCAAAAAACATCAATATTAATGATCATATAAATACTGCACTATATGAGGAAGCACTTGCTGAAGCAGAAAAAGATTATGGATCAGAGAATCCAGATTTTTACAAAAAGATGAAAGCATTTTTTAACGAAAATGATATATAATTTTTTCTAATTTCTCCAAAGGTGTTAGTGAGAGGCTTGGAGTAAAATCCAAGCCTTGAGCTAATGCAATTTATTATTATGAAAAACTTAAAGACAACAATAATTAAATATAGTATTACAGTATTAATAGCAATTGCTTTAATTGCTATATATGTATATACGACAGAAAATGGGATAGCAAATCCATACTTTTTTCCTAAAGTTAGCAAGATAAAAAAGGCATTTGATGATAGCAAAAGTATGATGTTTTCAAATATGATAGCTTCATTTAAACTTGTGATACCATCAATTGTTTTTTCGCTCGCTATAGGAATTGGTGTAGGAACTATAATGGGTCTTAATGAGTGGGTAAGGGATAGTTTGCACCCAATTATATATGCATTTTCAGTTATCCCTTCAATTTTACTTTCGCCATTCGTGTTATTCTTATCTCCAAATATAGAAATTGCCTCAATAATTCTTATAGTATATAACACTATGTGGGCAACACTCTTTTCGACGATAACCGGAATTATGACTATAGATAAGAGATACCTTGATAAAGCAAAAGTGCTAGAATTAAGTGGAACTAAAAAATTATTTAAAGTAATATTGCCAGCCGCAAGCCCTTCTATAATATCCGGCTTTGTAAACTCTCTTCGAAGCACATTTGTAATGTTGGTATTTGCAGAGATGTATGGTGCTCAAAATGGTATGGGATATTTTGTAAGGGTAAATTCAGAATTTGGACTATATGATAAGGTTTGGTGCGGGTTTATATTTTTAGTGATTGTCCTAGTTATAGTTATGCAATTGTTTGAAGTAATTAAAAAAATATTATTGAGGTGGACAATGTAATGAGACATAATTTTGATGAGATAGTTGATAGAAAAAATATTTATTCAAGTAAGTGGGATGACTGCAACAATAGGCTTGGTGTAGATAAAAGTGTAGAGATGATACCTATGTGGGTTGCTGACATGGATTTTAATTCACCAAAAGAAGTTGTTGATGAGATAAAAAAGAGGGCAGATGTAGGAAATTATGGATATATCGTGACACCAGAAGATTTTTATAATTCAATAATTTCTTGGTTTAAGAAAAGATATGATGTAAATATTAAAACGGATTGGATAGTTTTTTCGCCTGGGGTTCTTC
This sequence comes from Lachnospiraceae bacterium, assembly GCA_017542725.1. Next base: position 30,315 of record JAFXWR010000011.1, read on the forward strand.
CTGGGTTAAATGCTGCCATACAGAGCCTTACTAATAAAAATGAAGGCATCATTATTCAAGAGCCTGTCTATTATCCTTTTATGGATGGAATAAATAATAATGAGAGAAAGATTGTAAATAATCAGCTTATAAATAATAATGACCACTATGAAATAGATTTTGCTGATTTAGAAAAAAAGTGTAAAGATAAAAGTAATAAGTTGATGATAATTAGTAACCCTCATAATCCAGTTGGTAGATCTTGGACTAAATATGAGTTGTTAAAAGTATCAAAGATGTGCTTTGAAAATGATGTGATTTTAATATCAGATGAAATACATTCTGATCTAACCATGAAAGGACATAAGCATGAAGTTGTTTTAGGTTTGTCAGATGAGATATCGCAAAACTCAATTGTTATGCATTCGGCAAGTAAGACATTTAATCTTGCAGGGCTTCAGACAGCATATAGCATAATACCAAATGAAAATTTGCGAAATAAGGTTGTCGAACAGCTTAAAAAAAATAGAATTACCAACATGAATTGGTTTGGTCCTTGCGCGCTTATAGCTGCTTATAACGATTGCGAATATTATGTAGATGAACTTTGCGAATATGTTTATCAAAATATGCTATACATGAAGGAGTTTATAGATAGAAAACTTCCAAACATAAAGATGAATATTTCTGAAGCGACTTATTTGGTGTGGGTAGACTTTAGAGGAACTGGTATGAGCAATGAGCAAATTGAGCATTTTATAACACACGAAGCTCATATCGCCGTAGATTATGGAAGGTGGTTTGGAAATGGAGGAGAGGGTTTCTTGAGAATTAATCTTGCATGTCCAAGAAAAATTCTAGAGAAGGCTATGGACAATTTGTTAAATGCATTTAAAAAAATTGATGATAAAGGAAGGTAGATAAGACTATGGCTAATTATTCTTTGCCAAAAAAATTTGAAGAATTTAATGACGCAAGAAAAAATGGATTTTTGAAAGTAAAGGCATTAAAGGAGCAAGGCAAACTCGTTGCTGGAATTTTTTGCACATTTACGCCGCTTGAGATTTTGGATGCTGCCGGCTTTGTATCTGTGAGTCTATGCGGAATGAGTGCAGAGACTATACCTGATGCAGAAGTAGATTTGCCAAAAAATTTATGTCCACTTATAAAATCAAGTTATGGTTTTTATGTATCGGATAAATGCCCTTATACGTATTTTTCTGACTTAATTGTAGGAGAGACTACTTGCGATGGAAAGAAGAAAATGTATGAACTTATGTCTAAAGGCAAAAAAACATTTATACTACACTTACCACAAAGCGAAGAAGAATTTGAAGTAGATGCTTGGGAAAAAGAACTTAACAGATTTAAGGAATATCTTGAAAAAGAATTCGGTGTTGAGATTACAGAAGAAAAATTAAGAGAAGCTGCAAAACTTAGAAATATTGAGAGAATTGAAAGAAGAAAACTTATGGAAGTTCAACTTGCAAACCCTGCACCAGCATCTGGTCTTGATTTATATAAAACATTTGATGGAGTAGGTTTCTTGTTTGATGAACAAGAACGAATTGACAAGTTAAAAGGTCTAAGAGAGGACATCGAAAAAAATGGAGATGCAAATACAAATAAAGGCAAAAAGCGAATACTAGTTACTGGATGTCCTATAGGTGGAGTTTTGGATAAGACAGTAGGGGCTATTGAAAAAAGCAATGGAAATGTAGTGTGTTATGAAAATTGTGCCGGACTTAAAGCATGTCTAAGACTTGTAGATGAAAAATCAGACAATATGATTAGAGCAATTGCGACAAGATATTTAAGTATTGGTTGTGCAGTAATGACACCCGATACTACAAGGATGAAAAACTTAAAAGAGCTTGTGAAGGAATATCAAATAGATGGAGTGATTAATGTGACACTACACGCTTGCACAACTTATGATGTAGAATCAAAAATTGTGGCAGACCTTATGAAGGAAATAGGGATGCCATATATGTCAGTAGAATGTGATTATACTGAAGGGGATGAGGGACAATTACTCACTCGTATACAGGCATTTATTGAAATGTTAAAGTAGGGGCTTCTATAACCGCCCATACAAATAAAAGGGCTCTAAAAACTCTGCCTACAAAAAGAGTTAAGCAAAAAAGGAGGCGTAGAAAATATCTACGAAAACAAAATGAAAAAGTTGACTAAAATTTTAACAGGTATTCTTGTTATCGCAACTATAATTGCTGGTTGCGGAACAAAAGCTTCTACAAATGATGTAGAAATGAAAAAAATCAGTGTGGAGGAAGCTCATGGAAAGTTAGGAGCAAGTGATTGGACTTTTGTTGATACAAGAAAAGCAAGTGACTATGAAGCTTCACACATTGAAAATGCAGTAAGTTTAGACATGGATGTAGTTGTGACAGGAAATGATGAAGCAACAGCCAAAGCAAACGCTGCGAAACTCATACCATCACTTAATGGTAACAACTTAATAATTGTTTGCTACAGCGGAAATAGATATGCTAAAGCCGCAACTAAAGCATTAAATGAAAATGGTTACGACATGAGTAAAGTATGGACACTTGATGGCGGTATGAAAGCTTGGGATGCAAAATATGCAGCACCAGTGACAGAAGCAAGATTTAATGGAAATACAACACAGAGTGGTGTCGTTACTACTGAAGTTGATATGTCAAAATATGAAAAAGGAAAAGTTGTAAAAGTTTGGATTCCAATAGCACAGTCTAATGACCATCAAGAAGTTGGAGAAGCAATTTATGAAGCTAAAAATGCATCTGATGTAAAGATGACTAAGGATGGAGAAGGCAACAAAATGCTTTACATAGAGTGGGATGAAAATGTAGAACCATCTGATAGAAAAGCTAGTGTGTCATTCTATGCAAAAAGATACAACATAGTTAGACCTGAACTTATAGAAAGCGGAAGTATTCCAAATGATGTAAAAAAATATTTGACAGCATCAGGAACTGTTCCTATAACAGGTGATGTAAAAGCAAAGGCTGAAGAGATTACCGCTGGTAAAACAACTGTGCTTGATAAAGCAAGAGCAATATATGACTGGATAATTGCTAATATGAATAGAGACAATGAAGTTAGAGGATGTGGACTTGGCGATGTAGAAAGATTATTAACAGTTTTATCTGGGAAATGTACAGATATTAACTCAGTATTTATTGGTTTAACTCGTGCAGTAGGTATACCTTCTCGTGAGATGTTTGGTATAAGAATGAATGCTGAAGATATCACTGGTAATCAACATTGCTGGGCAGAGTTCTATCTTCCAGGAACAGGCTGGGTAGCTGCAGATCCTGCAGATGTATTAAAAGCTGTTCTTACAAATAACTGGGATAAGTCTCAAAAAGAAACATTAGACTTACAAGAGTTCTATTTTGGAAGCAATGACGAAAGCAGAGTTGAGTTATCAGCAGGTAGAGATGTAGACCTAAATCCAAAGCAAGCAAACACCGCACTCAACAATTTTGGATATCCATATGCAGAAGTTGATAATGAATTAATTGACTGCTGGGCACCAAAAGATTTTGTCTATACAATTAGTTTTAGAGAGGGAGTAAAATCCCTCTCTTTACCTAAAAACAGAGTATATGTAAATGCAGACTATGTTAAAAGCCTCATAGATGGTGAGCAACCTGAGTCAAAAAATTATGTGATAGCGTATGTAAACTATGGTGCTGAAGCTGATGAGCAATATAAAAAAGGACATATACCAGGTGCAATCATAGTAGGTGATGTAGATGTAGAAGATGCAACTGGTTCAGAAGAAGGAGCATACAATTTACTTCCTGCAGAGGAGATGGAGAAGATTGCATTATCAAGAGGAATTGATAAGGACACAGTAGTAGTTTTATATGGTGATGATGTAAATGGTGTTGCAAGAGTTGCCTATGGGTACCTTTGGCTTGGTGTTGAAAATGTTAAAATATTAAACGGTGGACTTAAGGCTTGGACAAATGAAGGATTTGCAACTAAAACAGATTCTGAACATAAGAAAGATGCAAAGACAAGTTTTGGTGTAAAAACTCCTGCTCATCCTGAGTATTGGATGTCACTTGATGAAGCAAGAAATAAAATTGCAACTGACCCAAATTTTAAACTTATCAGCATAAGAAGTTATGATGAGTTTGTTGGAAATACAAGTGGATATAATTATATGGATAAGGCTGGCGAGCCACTTGGAGCAGTATATGCAAAGAGTGCTAAGACAGCTGGTGATGTAGCATATATCTGTAATACAGATGGCACAGTAATGGAATTAGGCGGTATGAAAAAAGTTTGGAAAGATGCATCAAGTGATTTTGATTTAGACAAAAATTCTGTAGCATTCTATTGTGGCACAGGTTGGAGAGCATGTCCTCCTTTCCTTGCTATGTATCAAGAAGGTTACAAGAATATGGCAATATATGATGGCGGCTGGTATGAGTACTTATTCCATGAAGATTTACCTGTGCAAGTTGGAGACCCACAAAAGGGTGAAGTTGAGCACACAACAGTCGGCAAACTTCCTACAGGAAAAGCTGCGAAGTAATGAATTTAATTGTTTATATAATTATTAGTATTTTTCAATTAGTATTTGCATATGGTATACACCTATTGAATTATTTCACCAAGAAAAAACTTGGAATGAATAGATGGGTGGTATACCATAATATGCAAATAAGTAAGATTATTATTGTAGATGTATTAAAGTATGTATTTTTAGCTATAACAATTTTTACCACAATAAGACTGGTAAAAGTAAATGTAGCGCGGATGAAATACTCTAATCTATTAAAGCTGGATACCGCAATCCTGTTGATAATAAACACTATATTAGCCATTATAATAGTATTCTTTAATTACATATCGCAAAAATTGAATTATTATTATATAATAATACTATTGCTAATATATGTTTTACAGGTAGTGAAAATTTTATTGATAGGTGATGCGAATGAAAGCGGAACGAAAAATAAAAATAATTAAGCTTATTTTAGTCATCGTAGCAATTATTGCAATTTCTCTAGTTTTAAAATTTAGCAAAGTTTAAAGTGTAAGCGAAATTATAGATTTAATAAGAAATAGTGGTAGAATAGGGATAATTACTTATATATTATTATTTACCTTTTTGCCTACATTTTTTATACCGGTTACAGTTTTAGCAATTGCTGCAGGAGCAGTATTTGGTTTTTGGCAAGCAAGTTTATATACATTTATCGGAGCATTTCTAAATTCTACATTGACATATGTCGTATCAAAGTATTTTGCATATGATTTGATAAATGATTATGCAAATAGTAAATATAGTGTAGAATATGAAAAATTAAAAAAGAATACTAATGGTAGAGATGGCTTTATACTTATGCTGGTGCTTAGGTTACTTCCTCTGGCACCATATACATTACTTAATTACCTGAGCGGAGTAGTAGGATATGATTACAAAATATTTATTTCATCGACACTTCTTGGCATAATTCCTGGTATGCTCTGCTATGTAAATATTGGTGCAAACTCTTTAAATGGTTTTTCGCAGCAGCTTGTCATTTCTATATCTATTTTAATAGTTTTTTTGATAGTGACAACAGTAATAGCAAAAAAATATTACAATAAAAAAAATGATTAAAAAGAATTGGAAAAAAATTTTACTTGCAATTATTTTGGTAGGAATCATAGCAATATATTTTCTAAATCCAGCTGTAAATAATTCAGTTAATAATGCAATTGATGTATTAAAGTCAGGAAACATCGATAGAGTTGTAGAGTACATAAGGTCATATGGAAATGTTGCTGCAGTGATATCTTTTTTACTCATGGTGCTTCAATCTGTACTCGCGCCGATTCCTGCTTTTTTAATTACATTTGCAAATGCTATGATATTTGGCTGGTGGAAAGGAGCCATATTATCTTTTGTATCTTCTATGGTAGGGGCAGTGCTTTGTTTCTATATAGCAAGAGTTTTTGGTAGAGATGTAGTAGTGAAATTCACATCAAATAATGCACTTAATGAGATAGAAAAATATTTTGAAAAATACGGTAGTAAAACTATATTGATATGTAGACTACTTCCATTTATATCTTTTGACTTGGTAAGCTATTTTGCCGGACTTACATCTATGTCATTACCATCTTTTTTATTAGCGACAGGTTTGGGACAGCTACCTGCTACTATTATATATAGTTATGTGGGCGGGATGCTCACAGGAGGTGCGAAATTATTTGTGACTGCATTATTTTTAATATTTGCACTTTCCGTACTAGTAGTGATAATAAAACAAATATTTAATGAAAGAAATAAAAACAATGAACATAAAGAGATTGACAATAAAGATTAATCAAGATTTTGCATTTTCAAAATTTATGATGAGAGGAAAAAAATCTAAAAGTATATTTTTCCCAGGTTGCTCATTTATGAAATTTGGAAATGAGATAATATATAAGACCTTAGATGTATTAAGATTAGAAGATGAAAGTATTGAAGTTTGCTCTTTATGCTGTGCATATCCCAGCCAAGTGTTAGATAAAGAGTATTATAAGAAGAACAGGGAAAAGATTGTTAGATTTCTTGTAGATAGAAATGTAGAAAGAATATATGTAGCATGTCCTAATTGCTACAATATGTTAGAAAAACTTAAAAATGAATATAATTTAAACTTTTCAGTTATAATGCTTTATAAAATTTTAAATGAAAAGTTGTCAACTATAGATAGATATTATCCGATAAATGATAAGGTTGTAATTCATGACCCATGTATAATTAGAAATGATGTTACGACTCAAAATACGATTAGAGAGATTTTAGAAAAGATAGGGCAGAAGTATGCTGAACCTGCAAATACAAAAGAAAATACTATTTGCTGTGGAAATATTAATATGATCCATATTTTAAATCCAAAACTCGCAAATACAATTTGCAAAAAAAGGGTGGACGAATTAAATGAAAAGGCAGAGGTGATAATGAGTTACTGCAATGGCTGCCTATATTCTTTTAGAAAATGTAATGCAAAAACAATCCATTTGATAGAATTAATTTTTGGAAAACAAGATAGAGATACTTTTTATAATAGAATTAAATTTACTAGAGGACTGGAAAGATGTTAGATACACATGCAAGAAAAATATTTAACCCAATTTTTAGTAAGATAGCAAGATTAATGATAGATATTGGCTTATCCGCGAATCAGATAACTTTTATAGCTTTTGTGATAGGAATACTAAGTGCAGTGGCACTATACTTTAATAGATATTTATTGTCATTTTTGCTTCTTTGGCTTTCAGGACTTTTTGATGCAGTAGATGGTGAAGTCGCAAGATTGTCAAATAAAAAAAGCTTGATTGGAGCTCAGTTAGATATAGTAAGTGATAGAATAGTCGAATTAGCATTTATATGGGCAATTGCATTTAAACATAAAGAATTGCTGTATGAATTATTATTTCTCGTATCCATGATACTGATTTCAATGACAGTGTTTCTCACAACTGGAATGATTGCTAAAAACAACACTAAAAAATCGTTTTATTATCAAAGTGGCTTAATGGAAAGGACAGAAGGATTTATAATGTTTTCCATTATGATAATTTTTAGAGAAAAGATGAGACTAGTTATAATCATTTATGCAATATTAATTTTAATTACAATCATCCAAAGACTTGTTGAGACAATAAAAATAAATAGAGAGGTAAGAAGTGAAGAAAATAATTAATGTAGTAGTAGCAGTTTTATTGATACTAACAACCATATGTGGTTGCTCAAAAAAAGAAAATAATGAAGTTGTTGCAAATAAAACTATTAATTATAGTGATTGGAATGAAGTTTTAAAAGCAGCAGAGGGAACCACAGTTAATTTTTATGGCTGGGGCGGAAGTGAGTTAGTAAATAATTGGATAGATGAAAGACTCACTCCATATGCAAAAGAGCATTATGGCATCAATGTAAATCGTATACCTATGAATATTGACGAAATATTAAATATTCTTTTGGCTGATAAAGAAAACAACAGCAAGAATAGCCAAATTGATTTAATCTGGATAAATGGAGAGAACTTTGCAAATGCAAAAGAAAACAAACTTTTATATGGTCCATTTACAAACTATTTGCCAAACTTTAAAAAATACATTGATGAGAATGACGAGGAAATAAAATACGACTTTGCAACAGATATTGAAGGTTATGAGTCTCCATATTCTAAAGCGCAGCTTGTGTTTATATATGATTCAGAGAAAATTCAAAACCCACCAAAATCTGCAAATGAGTTACTTGAGTACTTAAAAACAAATGAAGGAAGATTTACCTATGAGGCGTTGCCAGGTTTTACAGGAAGCGCATTTGTTAGAAATTTGATATATGAAATTGTTGGTTACGAAAAATTAGCTCACTTAAAAAAAGATGTTACAAAAGCACAGGTCAAAGAAATAATTGAGCCAGCATTAGCTTATATGAGAGAGTTGAATAAATATTTATGGATGAAGGGTGAGACATTTCCGAGCACGAATGAGCAAGCAGAATCGATGTTTATGGATGGAACAATAGATTTTGCCATTTCATATGACCCATACCATGTGGCGTCAATGATAGAAAATGGTCAATATAAAGACACAGTTAAATCTTTTGTATTTGATAAAGGAACTATTGGCAATACTAATTATGTTGCCATAGGTGGATTTTCAAATAATATTTCTGGTGCACTTTGCCTTGCCGATGCAATATTATCTGTTGAAATGCAAAGTTCAAAAATGTCTCCTAAGATTTGGGGAACTATACCAGTGCTTGATAACAATAAACTCACAAGTGAAGAAAAGAAAATGTTTAATGATATAGATTTGGGAGTCGGTTCTCTAAGGCAAGATGAATTGTTGTCAAAGAGAAAACCTGAATTACCTGCCTATCTAGTTACAATTATTGAAGACATTTGGAATGAAGAAGTTGTTGGAAAATAGAAAAGTTATCAGAGTTTTATCAATTATCCCAATAACTATATTATATTTAATTCTATTTTTCGGAATATTTATAAGTATAGTTAGAAGTTTTGGGATATATGAAGCCATAGGCTTAAACAAATTTACTTTAAAGTATCTAACAGATATTATATTAAATAAAGAAGTGCAATTTGCAATAATTAGAACTTTTGTGGTATCATTTGTAGAAGCACTGATTTCAGTAATTTTGGCAGTATTAATTTCTGTATACTTAATTAAAAATAATATTGCTAATCATAAAGTTTTATATGTGCCGATTGCAGTGCCTCATATCGTAGTGGCAATGATGATGATTTTGCTATTTGCACAGAATGGTTTTATATCAAGAATGTTTTATCACTTGGGAATAATTAGTGACTCACAAGAGTTCAACTCTATCTTAAATGATAAATATAACATAGGTGTAATTATTGCTTATGTGTTTAAGGGGACAGCATATGTGCTTTCTGTAATATATCTTATAATGAAGAAGAACGACTATAGGTATTTTGAAGTAGCAAAGTTAATGAATGTAAAATACGGAAGATATGTGAGAGATATATTATTGCCAACAAGCATAGATAGTCTTATAACTTCATTTTTAATTTTATTTTCATTTTCATTTGGTGCCTATGAATTACCATATATGATTGGAAATACAAGTAACAAACTTTTACCGGTTATCGCATATGAAAAACATCTAAGCCCAAATCTTTATGATAAACCTATATTCTTGAGCATAAACTTAGTGATGATAGTTATAGGCGTAATAATTATTGTCATTTATAAAAAAGTGTTAGATAATGGTTACTTTAAAAAACAAAAACATTATATATAAAATATTAGTTGTATTAGTAGTTATACCTATTTTTGCAATTTTCGTACAATCGGTGATATTAAGATATGATTACAAATCAATTTTACCTGATGTAATCAGTATAGATAATTTTAAAAAGTTTTTTACAGCAAACTATTTTAAATTATTATTATCATCAATACTTATAAGCATAATATCTGCAATAATAACTATTATTATATCGTTACCTATAGCAAATATTTTGTCAAATATAAGTATGAATCATAGAACAACATTGTATGTGATTTTTCTCACACCAATTCTTGTTCCGCAGTTTGTATATTTTTATGGAATTCAAAATGTTTTTACCAAAATAGGTATTATCAATACACATCTTGGTGTTATATTGTCGCACATAATAGTAATGATGCCATATGCTATCATCAACCTTTCAAACGACATTGCACTGTATGGAAAAAAGTACGAAGAGGTTGCATTCGTTATGGGAGTAAGCGACTATAAATTATATAAAGATGTGATATTACCTCTTATAAAAGGGACACTGATAAATACACTTGGACTTTTATTTATAATTTCATTTTCGCAGTATTTTATAACTCTAATGATTGGAGGGGGAGTTGTAAAAACTTATGCAACATATATCTTCCCACTTATACTTGGAAATGATAGAAACTTTGCAGCAAAAGCAGCATTTATTTATATGGCAATCAACATTATAATATATATTATTTTTGTAAATAGCAAAAGAGAAGTGACGAATGAATAGTATAGAGATAATTGATGGAAAAATTGGGTATACTAAAAATGCAGTACTATTTGAAAATTTAAATTTGAAAATACAAGAAAATGAATTTTTAACTATACTCGGGAAAACTGGAGTCGGAAAAAGCACGATATTAAGAGTCATATCAGGGCTTTTGGCATTACAAAGTGGAACGTTGAAAGTATCAGGAGAACTGTCGCTTTGCTTTCAAGACTCAAGACTCTTTCCAAATATGACAGTTTATGAAAATATAGCATACCCATTAAAAGTAAAAGACTATCATAAAGATGATATAAAAAGCATAGTTGACAGCTTAATAAAGGATTTTAGATTAGAAAATATTAAAGATAGAAAGCCAATTAATTTATCAGGCGGAGAGACAAAAAGAGTGGCGTTAGCGAGATGCATTGCAACAAAACCAAAGATACTTCTACTTGATGAGCCAACTTCAAATCTTGATTTTGAAGTAAAAATTGAAGTAAGAGAGCTAATTAAAAACATTCATAATAAGTATAAGTGCACAACAGTGATGGTAACTCATGATATATTTGATAGCTTGTATCTAAGTGACAACATACTTATACTGGGCGACAAAAAAATAATAGCATACGTTAGCAATCAAAGTATTAATAAAGATAAGAACGCATTAGAATATTTTAAGCCATTTATAGAGGAATTAAATATTTTGAAAAACAAATTGTAGTAATAAAAATTTTAAATAAAGGAGAAAAAAGAAATGATAGGAGCAAGAAATGTAATTAAAGGAAAAGTAAAGGAAATTAAGAAAGGTGCAGTAAACGGAATTGTTAAGGTTGACGTAGGCGAAGGAATAGTAATTTCTTCAAACTGTTCTATGGAGTCAATAGAGCAACTTGGCCTTACAGAAGGAAAAGAAGTACAAGTAGTTATTAAGGCTATGGGTGTAATGCTTGCAAATGAAAAGTTAAATATTGGTGCAAGAAATCAAATTGAAGGAACTGTATTTGAAGTTAAGAAAGGAGCTATTAACTGCATAGTTAAGCTTAAAACAAATGGCGGTTTTGTTGTTACTGCAAATCTTTCACTTGAGTCAGTAGAAGAACTCGGAATCAAGGAAGGACAAAAAGCAGTTGCTATATTTAAAGCAATGAATGTCCTTTTAATGGTGTAGGGAGAGAGAATATGGTAAAAGTAAACGGAATGGGTAAAACTTGCCCAATACCACTTATTGAGACAAAAAAAGCAGTGAAGGCTCTTACAAGCCCAGATACAGTTGAAGTTATGGTCGATAACAATATGGCTGTAAAGAATATTACTAGATATGCAACTGATAGCGGTTTTAGAGTTAGCACTGATAAGATTAGCGACAAAGAGTTTAAGATTACTATTGAAGTAAAAGAAATTAAATCTGAAGAAGAAAAGAAAATGGCTGAGGGCTGTTGTGCTTGCGGAGCAACCGATAATACTGGAAATATCGTCATAGCAATCGGTTCTGAAAAGATGGGTTGCGGTGAGGAGAAACTTGGAAAGAATCTCATGAAGGCATTCATCTATTCAGTATCTCAGGGTGAAGTTCAACCAAAGACTATGCTTTTCTTTAATGGTGGAGCACATCTTACTTGTGAAGGATCACTTTCACTGGAAGATTTAAATAATCTAAAAGAACTTGGAGTATCTATAAAAACTTGCGGAACTTGTCTTGACTACTATGGCTTAAAAGATAAATTAAAAGTTGGCGAAGTGACCAATATGTATGACATAGTTACTACTATGGAAGAGGCTAGTCTCGTCATCCGCCCATAGTTATGATAGAAAAAAAACTAAGCTTGGTAATTTCATTTAATAAAACTGTAGATGCGATGGCGGTAGAAGAGTACTGCCTTAAAAACAACGTATCTGGTAGGCTAATACCACTTCCAAAAGAAATATCTGCTGGATGTGGGTTGGCGTGGAAATGCGATGTGTCTCAGGCAGATGAAATGAAAAAAGTTTTTAAAGAATTAAATGTTGAATTCGATAAAATGAGTGAAATCGTAATTTAATATCAAGGAAATAAAAAAACAGGGGTGATTGTCATCCCTGTTTTTTATTTGTGATAAAAGTTTTAATTTATTGTTGCTCATCATGTAAGTTGAAATATGATTCGAGTTTAGTTAAGTCTTCATCTACAAATTTAAGTTCGTCAGTTCTGCCATCCTTATATTTTACAGTATATTCATTCTCATTTTTCATTATGACAGTTGCTTCTGTGTTGTCACCCTCATCTGCCATGTGAAACATTAATTCTGCTTTATTTCCTTTAACTTCTAAAATGTCAAATCTGAAAGGAACACCAGTCATTCCATCTTTTACATCTACAGTTCCGCTATTTTCATTCTTGTAGAATGTATAGTAGTGTGTAAGTTCTCCGTTTGTTCTTGACTCATAGATGCCAGATTTGAAAATATTTTCATTTGTTATTTTTGCACAGGCGAATAGCGAAATAAGACTAAATAACATTAAAATTGCTACTAATATTTTTTTCATAAAAACTCCTTTTTATTTTATTGTTTATATTATAGCATATTTTCATGACATTTTAAATAATCCTAGTGAAATGGTTTGTGAAGATTCTATTAAAATCATTTATTATAGCCTAAATATATAGTATAATAAAGGGAAATGAAATATGAAGTTTTAAAAATTGAAGATATCGCCAAAATAATTCCAGACCGAATAAAAGATTCACATAAGGGTACATATGGCAGAGTAGCTCTTCTCGGTGGTGCGGTAGAGTATAGTGGAGCGATACGACTTTCTGCTATGGCACTTGCGGCACTTAAGTCAGGTGCAGGACTTTCTACTGTCGCTGTTCCAAAATATTTAGTTCCTATAGTGAGTCAAAATATTCTTGAAGTGATGATTTATCCAATTGACAGCACTGAAAATGAGATTGTTTTTAATAAAGAAAATATAGATGACTTAATTGATAAAGTAGATGTTTTGACCTGCGGCATGGGGCTTGGAAAAAGTAAGGCTGCACATGAAATAATTTATTATATAGTTAAAAATTTCTGTGGAAAACTTGTATTAGATGCCGATGCATTAAACATATTATCTGAAAATATTGATTTATTAAATGAAGCGAAGTGCAAAATAATTTTAACTCCTCATACGATGGAATTTAAAAGACTTTATGATTCCGCTATTTGTATAGGCGAGCAACAATGTAGGGGCGAGCACTGCGAGCCCGACATCAAATATTATGAAGATAACAAAATAGAATTAGCAAAAGAATTCGTCGAAAAATTTAATGTCACCCTTTTGTTAAAGGGTCCAACAACCATCGTTGCAAGTTCTAATGTAGGGGCGAGCGTCAATGTAAGGGCGAGTTTTACGAGTCCGCTAATAAAATTAATTGACCGCGGTACACCAGGCATGTCAACAGCAGGCAGTGGAGATGTCTTATCTGGAATCATCACTGGACTTCTCGGATACATTGAAAATGAATTTGATGCAACATGTGCAGCGGCATTTGTAAATGGTATGGCAGGAGAATTTGCAGCGAGAGATGAAGGAGAGATATCAATGACAGCAAGTGATACTGTGAAACATATATCGGAAGCAATTAAAATGATAAAAAATGAGAAATAAAAAAGTCAGGTTACTGCCTGACTTTTATTTTATGTATACATTTTAATATAACTCGTTTTCAATTACACATTTGTTTTTAATTTCTCCAACAAGTGATTGAAGACAATCTATGACATGGGGTCTTATGTCGCCGCCAACGAGAACTAACATTATATCATCTCCAAGTTTCAGTTTACCATTATTTAACCATACCTTTACATAGTAGATGCCAGGAAGTTTTATAGCTTTCTTAATAGCAGCATTTACTTTTTTCTTATCATAGTCAAATATCATTCCAGTTACTTTTTTTGTGTCCTTTTTGCCTTCGCGAACTTTTTTCTTGGCATCAACTCTTACTGTGCCATTATGGAGTAAAAACATACCGCATTTATTGGCATTTTTTGATGATTTTGCGTCCTTAAACAGTTTTGCGATTGTAGGTTTCTTCATTTTTGACATATTTAGCTCCCTTAAATTAAGCATTAATTTTATAAAACTAATTATAGCATACTTTATTAAATGAGAAAATGTATATTTATATATTAAAAATATGATATAATATAGGCAAATTATGCGCAATGAAAAAGTGTAAGGAAAGACTGATTGTGCGTTTAAATAAAGAAGGTAGAATAAATGGTTAGAGTGTTATTTGTGTGTCATGGTAACATATGCCGTTCGACAATGGGCGAGTTCATCATGAAAAACTTAGTAGAAGAAGAGGGATTGGAAGACGAGTTTCATATTGAGTCAGCTGGGAGCAGCGTTTATGACCCAGATAGTCCGGTGTATCCACTTGCAAAGGATTGCCTCTATAGAAATGGTATCACAAATTCTGATATAAATAAAAAGAAATCAAGAAATGTCGTTAAAAAAGATAAAGATAACTTTGATTATATTTTAGTTGCTGAAGATGATAATTTAAATGGTGTACTCAGAGTAATAGGAAATGATGCAAGTGATAAAGTTTTCAAGATTTTAGATTTTGCAGAAGACAGTAAGAGAAAGGGCAAAGACATAGACGACCCTTGGTATACAAGAAATTTTGACAAATCATTTGATGATCTAATGATAGGTTGTAAAGGATTCATAAATTATTTAAAGAAAAATAAATATATTTAAATATTGGGAGGAAAAAATGAAGAAAGCATTGATAGTAGTTTATGGAAAAGATAGAACAGGAATTATTTATAATGTGACAAAAATATTGTTTGACAACAACATCAACGTTTTAGACATAAAACAAACAATAGTTGATGGTTACTTTAATATGATGACTATAGCTGACGTCACCAAATCAAAAACACTTAACAAAGTAAAGAAAGCATTGGAGGAGTATGGCAAAAAAGCTTCTCTTAGTATCAATTTCCAACTTGAAGATGCATTTCTTGCGATGCACAATTTGTAAGAGGTAAATATGAATACAATAAGTATAGAACAAGCGATAGAAACTACAGAAATGTTTTCAAAAGAACATTTAGATGTAAGAACCATCACGATGGGGATAAGTCTTCTTGACACGATGAATTCTGGTGTAGATAAGCTTTGCAAAAATATAGAAAAGAAACTTTTGCACTACGCAAGCGACCTAGTAAAAGTTGCAAATGAAATTTCAGATGAGTATGGCATACCAATAGTTAATAAGAGAATATCTATAACACCTATGTCAATCATAACAGAGCCTTGTTGCAAGAAAGAGGAAGATTATGTCAAGATTGCTAAAACTATAGATGCTGTGGCAAAAAAACTAAAAGTTGATTTCATAGGTGGATGGTCAGCTATAGTAAGTGGTGGCATGACTGAAAATGATAAAAGATTTTTAAGTGCCATACCAAAAGTATTGTCTAAAACAAATGTTCTTTGTAGTTCTGTAGTAGTTGGAAGTACAAAGGCTGGACTTGATATGGATGCAGTAAAACTTTGTGGTAAGATTATAAAAGACACTGCAAAGCTAACGAAAAATAATTATTCTATCGGCTGCGCAAAATTTGTAGTATTTGCAAATGCTGTTGAAGATAATCCATTTATGGCAGGAGCATTCCATGGTATAAGTCAGGGAGAGGTAGTGCTAAATGTAGGAGTTTCAGGACCGGGTGTTGTGAGAAAGGCACTTCTTACAGCAAAGGGTCAAGACTTCACTACACTTTGTGAAACTATAAAGAAGATAGCATTTAAAATAACGAGAGTGGGACAGTTTGTAGGACTTGAAGCATCGAAGAGATTAAATGTGCCATTTGGAATTATTGATTTGTCACTTGCGCCAACACCTGCTAAGGGCGACTCAGTTGCAGACATTTTGGAACTTATAGGACTAGAATCAGTAGGAGCACCAGGAACTACATGCGCACTTGCACTTTTAAATGACCAAGTGAAAAAAGGTGGTATAATGGCAGCGAGAAATGTCGGCGGACTTAGTGGAGCTTTTATTCCAGTGTCAGAAGATCAAGGAATGATAAATGCAGTTATAAAAAAATAATTAACATTGGAAAAACTTGAAGCAATGACCTGTGTATGCTCAGTAGGTCTTGATATGATTGCTATACCAGGCGACACAAGTACAGAAACAATCTCTGGAATAATTGCTGATGAGATGATGATAGGAATTATAAATCAAAAAACAACAGCAGTCAGAATAATTCCAGCATATGGAAAGAAAGCAGGAGATAAGGTTTCATTCGGTGGACTTCTTGGATATGCACCAATTATGAAAGTAAATAATTTTTCATGTAAAGAGTTTATAGATAGAGGCGGACATATTCCTGCACCTATACACTCATTTAAAAATTAGAATATTTAAAAAAATTAACAATGCGAATTACAAAACAAGTGAATATGGTTATAAAGCAAACTAAGTGATATTGATATTTAATGAATAATATAGAAAAAATTGAGAAAATAATTAGTGAGAGACAGTTGGTCGCCCCAGCGGTCATATCAATTGACGGACCTTGCGGCGGTGGAAAAAGTACGATTGCAGCAGAGATTGAAAAGAAACTTGGTTTTAATGTTTTACACATGGATGATTTTTATCTGCCGTTTCAAATGAGAGATAAAAATTGGATGAATATAATTGCTGGCCATATGGATTTTGAAAGGCTAATAAAAAATGTTTTAAAGCCTTACAAAGAAAAAAGAAAGACTAATTATATTTCTTATGACTGCCATAGCGATAAGTATTTACAGGAGATACCGATAGACTTAGATAAGATACTTGTGATAGAAGGCTCATATACTTCACATCCAATACTTGATGAGTATGTGGCGCTTAAAATATTCGTAGACATAGATAAAGACGAGCAGGTTAAGAGGATCACTAATAGAAACCCTAATGTTGTGGATAAGTTTTTGTCAATGTGGGTGCCATTTGAAAATAGGTATTTTGAAGAGCTGAAAATAAAAGAAAAAAGTGACTTGGTAGTTTCTGTGTAGGTCTATGATGGAAGAACAAATGTTTATGCGTTTTATATAGTGTGGAGGTAAGGCATTATGCTAAATTTTGAAAGTGATTATACTACAGGTGCACACCCTGAAATTTTAAAAAAGTTTAACGAAACTAATTTTGAACCTTTATCAGGATATTGCGTTGACAAATATTGTAAGACTGCAAAGGAAAAAATCAAGAAGATAATAGGACTTAAGAATGCTGATGTTGAATTTTTAGTGGGTGGCACTCAAACGAATGCAGTTGTTATATCAACTATGCTTAAAGATTATGAGGGAGTAATAGCAGTAGACTCTGGCCACATAACAACGCATGAGTCTGGCGCTATAGAATACTCAGGTCATAAAGTTTTAAGTATTAATGGCAAAGATGGAAAACTTGATGCTAGAGATTTAAAAGATTATTTGAAAACATTTTATGCCGATGAAAACCATGAGCATATGGTGTTTCCAGGAATGGTATATATTTCTCATCCAACTGAATTTGGGACACTATATAAGAAGAAAGAACTAAAAAATATACACAAAGTTTGTAAGAGATATAAGATACCATTATTTATAGATGGTGCGAGACTTGGCTATGGAATAATGAGTAAAGAATCAGATATGAGCATAAAAGATTTTGCAAAACTTGCAGACGTGTTTTATATAGGTGGAACTAAGGTTGGAGCTCTTTGCGGTGAGGCGGTGGTATTTACAAACAATAATAAGCCTAAGAATTTTGTGACTTCTATAAAAAAGAGAGGTGCTCTACTTGCTAAAGGAAGGCTACTTGGAATTCAATTTGATACATTATTTACTGATAATCTGTATTTTAAAATAAGTAAGCATGCCATTGATATGGCCGAAAAACTTAAAAAGATATTTAAAGAAAAAGGTTTTAAATTTCTTATAGATTCACCAACCAATCAGATATTCTTAATAATGGATAATAATCAAATCAAAAAATTGCAAAAGAAAGTAGCATTTAGATTTTGGTCAAAGTATGATGATAAGCATACTGTTATGCGATTTGTGACTAGTTGGTCGACTAGTGAAAGTGATGTAGAAAAACTTAAAGTTATTTTATAATTTGAGGTAATAATTCATGCCAACAGTGGAGGGCTTATGGCGAAATTGTATTTTTATTATGGTGCTATGGGGTCAAGCAAGACAGCAAATGCACTTATGACAAGGTTTAATTATGAAGAGGTGGGACAGAAGGCATTGCTTTGTAAACCGAGAATTGATGACAGGTTTGGAAAAAGTGTAGTGCATAGTCGTATTGGTCTTGAGTATGAGTGCATTTTTGTGGAAGACTTACTCAAAATGCCACTAGATGAGATAAAGAAATATGACTGCATAATAGTTGACGAAGTTCAGTTTTGCACAAGGGAGCAGATTGATTTTTTGTCTGATATAGTAGATTATCAAGATGTGCCAGTAGTGTGCTATGGTCTTCGCGCAGATTTTAGAAATGAATTATTTCCAGGGTCAGCAAGACTTCTTGCAATAGCAGATGTGATTACAGAACTAAAAACAGTTTGTTGGTGTGGAAAGAAGGCAACTTGCAATACAAGATATAACGAAAATGGTATTGTCCGTGAAGGACCGCAGGTTGTCTTGGGTGGAAATGACAGCTATGTTGCACTTTGCAGGAAACATTATAAAGAAGGAAAATTAAAAAAATAATATAAGGGGAATTTATGGAACTAACTCATTTTGATGAAAATGGAAATGCAAGAATGGTAGATGTCGGCGATAAGGAAGTTACAAAAAGAATTGCTGTCGCAGAAGGAAAAATTTTTGTATGCAAAGAAGTTTATGATGCAATAAAAAATAAAGATGTGAAAAAAGGTGATGTGCTTACAGTTGCAACAACTGCAGGAATAATGGCATGTAAGAAAAATTTTGAAATAATTCCAATGTGCCATATTCTAAATCTTACAAATGCGAAAATTGAGTGGGAAATGAATGATAATAAACTTTCAGATGGTAACTATGAAATAAAATGTACTTGCACTGTAAAGTGTGAAGGAAAAACTGGTGTGGAGATGGAAGCACTTACTGGAGTTTCAGTTGCACTTCTCACAGTCTATGATATGGTTAAGGCTATAGATAAGAGAATGGTCATAGGAAACATTTACCTAAAAGAGAAAGATGGGGGCAAATCAGGACATATAGTTAATAAGTAGGGGCGAAGCATGAGAGACACTTTTAAGAGAGAAATTAAATATTTGAGAATTTCACTAACCGAACTTTGTAATTTACGCTGCAGATATTGTATGCCAGAAGAAGGCGTATGTAAAAAATCTCACGAGGAAATGATGACTCAAGAAGAAATTATCACTGCGGTTAAAGTCGCTGCAAAGCTTGGAGTCACTAAAATAAGACTTACAGGTGGTGAGCCACTTGTAAAAAAAGACATAGTCCAGCTTGTGTCTCGAATCAAAGAAGTTAATGGAATAGAAGAGATTTGTCTAACTACAAATGCATCGCTTCTTCCAAAGTATGCAGCCGACTTAAAGAAAGCAGGGCTTGATAGAATCAACATAAGTCTTGATACTCTTAATCCTGACAAATTCAAATTTATAACAAGAGTTGGGGAGTTGAAGGATACGCTTGCCGGAATAGATGCAGCACTAAACACTGGATTTAAAAAAATAAAAATTAATTCTGTGCTAATTAGTGGATTTAATGATGATGAGATCGTCGACCTTGCAAATCTAACATTGAAACAGCCGACGGATGTAAGATTTATAGAACTTATGCCTATGTATGATAGTGGAGATTTTGGCAAGGATGCATTTATACCATCTACAGTTGTTATAGAAAAAATTAAAGAAGCGTATAAAGGTAAATTCGAAAATGATGACGACATAATAAAAGAAGTTGCACATAAACCAGGTGGTGTCGCAAAAATATATAGAATTAATGGCGCGATGGCAGATGTGGGACTAATAAGTGCAGTAAGCAATCACTTCTGTAGAGAGTGCAACCGTATAAGGCTCACAGCAGATGGAAAACTGAAACCTTGCCTACACTCGAATCAAGAAATATTAATAAAAGGACTTGATGAAAAAGCTATGGAAGAAAAGTTTAGAGAAGCAATACTTTCAAAACCAGAAAAACATGATGTACTTTCTTATGAAAGTAGAAGCCATGCAGAAAGAAATATGAATCAGATTGGAGGTTAAAATGTATACAGCAGCAGTGATAACGATAAGTACAAAAGGTGCAAAGGGTGAAAGAGTGGACACAAGTGGTCCAAATCTTGTAAAGATGCTTAAAGAAGAAGGATATGATGTGAAATACACAAATATAGTTCCGGATGACAGGGGACTGATAAAAAAAGAACTTTTAAAAGCATCTGATGAAGAAATAAACTTGATTTTAACTACAGGTGGGACTGGTTTTTCACAGAGCGATATAACCCCTGAAGCAACACTTGAAGTGGTGGAGAGACTTACGCCTGGTATACCTGAGATGATGAGAGTTTTAAACTATAAAAATACTGATAAGAGTTGTTTATCAAGGTCGCAGGCTGGTATAAGAAAAAAATCTCTGATAATAAACTTACCTGGTTCTGAAAGGGCAGCAAAAGAGAACTTTGAAGTTGTGATGAAGCCAATAAAGCATGGACTTGAAATGCTCATGACTGAGGGTTCTGCAAATTGTGGTGGGTAGGAGTAAAATGATAAAGCAAACAAAAAAATTACTAAGTTTAATAATAGTTTTAATCACCGCATTGACGGTTTTATTTTCTTGTGTAGGCAAAAGCAATGAGAATTACTTTTCACACTGGAATGATGACTCGAAAGTTGTGTCAGAATTAAAAACTTTTGTTGAAAAAGCAACTGATAAAAACAATAAAGATTTTATTCCAGTTGATGATAGAATTGCAGTATTTGATATGGATGGCACAATATTTTGTGAGACAGATCCAACATATAATGAATATCTTATGATTTTTGATACAATATTAAATACTTATGATAAGAGTAATGAAGAAGATGTAAAACTTGTGAATGAGATTAATGAAGTATTAAGGACTGGCTATGTGAGTGATGAGTTGGAACTTAAGTTAAGTGAAATAGAGTATAGATATTATCAAAATATGACCATAGAAGAATACACTAGTTACACAAAGACTTATTTAGATAAAAACACAAATGGGTATAAGAATTTAAAAGTGAAAGATGCACTATATAAGCCAATGCTTCAAGTTATTAAATATCTACAGGCAAATGATTTTACAGTATATGTGGTTAGCGGTTCCGAGAGAAATTTTGTAAGAGCAGTAGTGTGTGATGGTGCGGGCATAAAGCCAAATAATGTGATAGGAATGGACTTTACCTTAAAATCAACTAAGCAGGGAAATGATAAGAATTCAGTTCATCAGTTTAAGCGAGACGAGGATGTGGTTATAGCAGGTCCGTCTATAGATGTAAATATAAAAACGCATAAAGTGCTTTCAATTGTAGAGGAAATAGGGCAGATACCTGTATTGGCATTTGGAAATAGCACTGGTGACTTCAGTATGATGGAATATGTACTAAAAAATAATAAGTATAATAGTAAAGGTTTTATGGTCCTCTGCGATGACAATGTGAGAGAAAATGGAAACTTAGAAAAAGCGAGTATGATAAAAAGTGTATCTGATGAGAATGGATATGGCACTATTTCCATGAAGAATGATTGGAAAACAATCTATGGATATGATGTAGAGAAGCTTAGATAGGATAAAATCAATAATCAGTAATATAAAATATCATTTGGAGGTAAATATGGAATACAAAAAATTTGGAGACACATTTATAATGAGGCTTGATGTTGGTGATGAAATTATGGAATCACTTAAGAAAATAGTTGAAACTGAAAATATAAAACTTGCACAAATTAATGGACTTGGTGGCACATCAGACTTTACAATTGCAGTTAGAAATCATGATACAAAATCTTATGACCCAACAGATTACAAGGGTAGATACGAAATAGCAAATATTCATGGAAATGTCACAACATTAGATGGCAAACCTTATCTCCATGTGCATATCGGATGTGGAAATGAAAAGGGTGAATATCGCGGGGGTCATCTCTTAAGATGTGTAATAGGTGCAACCGCAGAAATATTTATTACTACATATGAAGGAACTGTCGATAGACAAGTTGATGAGAAGACAGGACTCAATGTATTTAAGTTTTAGAATAAAGCAAAAGTATTATGGATAAAGAATTAGAGTTGAAAAGAATTGATTTATCAACTTGGACTTGTTTTAGCGATAGGGTGAATTCTAAAAGTTATGTGAGTGCAGACAAAAAGTGGATGGTTAAATTTAATTCTGATACATCTTTGACTGATGAAATGTCAATGTATCGCGAACAAGATATAGCAAGAAAGGCATTTCGCATAGGAATTAAGACGCCAAGAGTTGGTGATATAGTTATTGATGATGAGGGAAGAAAGGGGCTTGTTTTTGAATATATAGAAGACAAAAAGTCTATCTCAAGGTTATTTAGTGAAGATTTAGATAATATTGATAAGTACATGAAAAAGTTTGCTGAAGCGGCAAAGGAATTTCACAGTACAGTTTGCGACACAGAGGATTTTGATTCAATGCATGATAGGGTTGTGACACAAGTAACAACAAGAGATATTCTTTTTGAAAGTCAGAAAACTAAAGCATTGAAATTTTTAGAAACTATAGAGCAACAGAAGTTTTGTGTGCATGGTGATTTTCAAACTGGAAACGTGATTGTATCTGGTGACAAAAGCTACTGGATAGATTTGAATTTTATGGGGTATGGTAATCCAGAATTTGATATAGGTATATTTTATACTTTCTGCCACATTTTTCCTAAGCAGTATACTGATACAGTATTCCACTGCGATAGAAAGTATCTTCCGATAATATGGAATAGTTTCATAAGGCACTACTACGATACTGAAAATGAGAAAATTATAGCTGAGAAAACTGAGAGAGCAAGAAAGCTGTCTTCGATTTGTCTATATACCAATTTGCAGTTTGTAATATTTGATGAGACTAAGGCGCCGGTTATGAGACAGCTGATTGATGATGCTTTGTAGTAAAAGATGTTTTATTATTAAGAATAAAAAAGCCAGTGTTATCACTGGTTTTTATATGATAGATACTATCGGCAATAATTTAATATTTTGAAAATATTGATATATTGCCGATAAAATGCTATAATAGTAATATGAAAAACGAATTAAAAAAGTATAAAAATGTATCTTTTTTTGCTGATAAATGGGGCCTATCTGAGAGAAGTGTCAGAAATTATTGTGCAAATGGCTTAATTAGTGGTGCAAAAATAATAGGAAAAACTTGGTATATTCCTGAAAGCGCCGACGTGCCACAGATAAGCAGAAAGCTAAACAAGAAAAAAAATTATTTGCTTGATAGGTTATTAAAAGAAAAAAAGAATAAAATAAGCGGCGGCATTTATCATCGAGTACAAATTGATTTGACATATAATTCAAATCATATTGAAGGTAGCAAGTTGACTCACGAAGAAACTAGATATATATTTGAAACCAAAATTATTGGCGATAGTAAACATAGAAATATCGATGACATTGTTGAAACAGTAAATCATTTTAAATGTATAGATGTATGTTTGGATAATGTTAATTATAAATTAAGCGAAACTTTCATAAAGAGACTTCATTTGATATTGAAAAATGGCACAAGTGACTCAAGATTATCTTGGTTTAAGGTTGGTGACTATAAAAAACTACCAAATGAAGTATCGGGGAAAAGAACAACTGAACCTGATAAAGTTTCTAAAGAAATAAAAAACCTCCTACTTAGATATAATCAAAAACAAAAGCACACTATTGAGGATTTAATTGATTTTCATTATAAATTTGAAACAATTCATCCTTTTCAAGATGGAAATGGTCGAGTTGGAAGACTTATCTTATTTAAGGAATGCCTAAAGAATAATATAGTTCCATTTATTATAACCGAAGAATTAAAGTTTTATTATTATAGAGGATTAGATAAGTGGAAGAAAGAAAGGGGATATTTACTTGATACTTGCCTTACTGCACAAGATGAATTCAAAAAGCTGCTAGATTATTTTAAAATAAGATACTAACAATTTATGGATTAATTACTGTAGGGGCGAAGCTTCGCGAGCCCAAGGAGGCAAATATTATGAACAAATACATAGCATATTGTGGACTCAATTGCGAAACTTGCGACGCTCGCATCGCCACAATAAATAACAACAATGAGCTTAGAACTAAAGTCGCAAAAGAGTGGTCAGAACTCAACAAAGTCACAATCACACCAGAGATGATTAATTGCACTGGCTGTAGGATAGAAGGTGCAAAGACTCCATTTTGCGAGTCTCTATGTCCTATAAGAAAATGTGCAAAAGAGAAGAATTATGAGACATGCGGGAAATGTGGGGATTTGATGAACTGTGAGAAGATTAAGATGATTATAGACAATAATGATGCGGCACTTAATAATCTAAAATCGAATTAGATATTTATAAGTTGGCAATAATGTACAGAAAAAGCATTAATTTCTAATGACGATATAGATTATTCCATATCTATAGTAAAGCATATTAAATTTAGAGACTTTTTAATGATGAATGATTTAGAAGAATAACATAGGGAAGAGTTTTGCGGCTACTTGTCCTACAAACCTGTGCTAGTATTGGTTTTGTGAGCAAAAGCCGTTAAATATGCCGTTTAACAGTGATTTTTATAAAAAAATATCAAAAACTCCCCCTTAACTTGACAATTTGAGCATAAAAATGCTATTATTTTCATATGAAACTATACAAAAGAGAAAAATATTTAAGTAAAATAAGGCCATTTTATGATTCTACAGATATCATAAAAGTAATTACTGGAGTAAGAAGATGTGGAAAGTCAACACTTATGCAAATGGTGGCAAATGAGCTGAAGGATAAGAAAATTAGCGATGCTAATATATGTTTTATTGATTTAGATAAATATGGGTATAAGAATATCAAAACGCCCGAAGCATTAGAAAAAATTATATTTAGTTTAAAACCAAAAAAAGGGATAGTATATTTGTTCATTGATGAGATACAAAATGTAAAAGGTTTTGAAGAAGTACTAAATGCCTTTAGGCTTATGAATAGATATTCAATATTTATTACTGGATCTAATTCATATTTGTTAAGCGGAGAACTTGTAACAAAATTAACAGGACGATATTTAGAATTTGAACTTTTGACATTAGGATTTGATGAATACATTAGTATGAAGAGGTTTTATAGAAAAACAATTGATGAAAATAAATTAGTTGAGTTAAACAATTATATTTTAGAAGGGGGATTCCCTCGAACAATATTTTTAGATGGAATAAAAGAAAAACGAACTTATGTTAAGGGCATAATAAACGAAATTTTTGAAAAAGATATAAAAAGAAATAATAAGATACGAAGTGTCCAATCATTTGAAATGGTTAGAAATTATATTATCAATAATTTTGGTGCAACTATTAGTGTAAGTAATATAAAGAAAGAATTTAATAAGAACGATTATAACATAAAAAGTGAAACAATAAAGAAAAACATTGAAATATTAAAAAATGCAAAACTTATCTATGAGTGTGATAGATTTAATTTAAAATCCAAAAAAATGTTCAAGGGAGAAAAAAAATACTACTTAGCTGATTTGAGTCTTTATTTCGCATTAAACACAGATAATCGCATAAATTATGGCCCAGTTCTTGAAAATATTATTTATGGATATGCAAAAAGTAAGGATTATTCAGTAAGCGTGGGAAGAGTAGGAAAATTGGAATGCGATTTTATCCTAAGAAATGATCAAATGGATTATAGTTATATACAAGTGTCTTATACAATAAATGGAAGTAAAGTAACTGAAGATAGAGAGTATCGACCACTTGAAATGATAAAAGATAATTATAGTAAATATGTTTTAACGACAGATTACTTACTTCAGAAGAGAAATGGTATTATTCATCAGAATTTAATGGGGTTTATTTGTGATGGGAAAGATTTTTAATAATTGAATAGTTCTATCAGAAAAAGTGTAATATTTAAGGAGGTGCAATATGGAAAAAAATGAAAAATTAAAGATAATTGATTGTAGTGTAGTTGAAGAAGACGGTGAAGTTGTTGTAAAGTTTTATTTGGGCAAGAATTCTTTAAAAGATTGGTACGGTGATGATTGGAATGATAATGGATGTACAGATGAGGTATATGATAAATTTGTAGAAGACGAAAAAGAAGTTTGCTTTAGCAATAAAAACGGGGTATACCCAATATTTCCATTTGATTTATATGAATTAGAAGAGCATATAAACAAAGATATGATGAAAGACAAATTAATACCACTTTTGGTAATTTGTTACAATGTAAACAAGGATGACCCTCCATCATATTGGAGTGGACTACATTATTATAAAGATAAAGTGGTGATTTTTATGGGTGATAAGTGGGAAGAGGTTGAGAAACAGATTAAAGATATAAAAGGCAAGAAGAAATAATATACTGGTCTAGTATAATAATAATTGACATAGCGCATAAGATTTTTGAGGAGATTGACAAATTAAAAAAGAGCAATAACAATATGAGTGTGACCAGAGACTTGTTACTTCACCGTCTTATGTCAGGGAAATTGAAAGTGTAGCTGGTAATAAATGATAGGTTATATAATCCACTATGTAAAAAAATAAAGTATACATAAGTATAATTTAAATATTAAATAAAGGAATATTAAATGGAAAAAAATAACAACAATTGGAAATTTGATCTTAACGAGTACATCAAAGAAGGCGAACCAAATAGAGTTGAAAGGTCAAAATCATGGAAGACTGCTATTGGTTTGCAAGATGTTGATGGGCTTAAAACATCTTCTTATCTTTTAGGTACTGCAAAAGAGCATATTGAAGGGAAAATTGATATTAAAACTGCTAAAAAAAGAATAGAGTCTTATTATGAGGAAAGGAAAAATAGAGAGAGGATTGAAGAAGACACAAAAGAGGCAGATATAGTTTCCACTCGTATAGCAGAATTATTAGGAGAGAGAACTTTTAGTTTTTCACCAATTGAATTAAAAAATATTCATAAGAGATTGTTCGTAGACATTTTTAATCATGCTGGCAAATATAGAGATTATAATATTACAAAAAAAGAATGGGTGCTTAATGGTGAAACTGTATTATATGCTTCATATGATAGTATAGCAGAAACTTTAAATTATGATTTTACTCAAGAAAAAAATTATTCCTATGATAAGTTATCATCAAGTGATGCTATAAAGCATATTGCTAAATTTACCGCAGATATGTGGCAGATACATCCATTTTGTGAAGGTAATACTAGGACTACTGCTGTATTTATCATTAAATACTTAAAAACTTTTGGCTTCAATGTAAACAACGAAATATTTGCTGAAAATTCGTGGTATTTTAGAAATGCATTAGTAAGGGCAAATTATAATGATTTACAAAATGGTATTACATCTACCAATGAATACTTAGAGTATTTTTTTGAAAATTTGCTTATAAATGCAGAACATGAATTAAAAAATAGATATTTGCATATTAATTATAAAAATATAACAAATAATGGAACTCAAAGTGCAAATAATAATGATTCAAAGTGCAAAAATTGCACTTTGGAAGAAATCGCTATAATAAAAGAATTAAAAAATAATCCTTATATTACACAAGAAGAATTAGCAAAAAAAATAGGGAAATCAGTTCGAACTATAAAAAATAGAACAGTTGAAATGCAGGATAAAGGCTTGATAAAAAGAAATAACGGCAAAAGAGATGGTAGCTGGCAAGTTTTGTAAGGAGAAGGATAAAAATGTCTAAGTCGTATATTACAGAAGATGATATTGACTTATATTTAAACGCTTGCGTAGCCCGCCTTTAAAGCATTTATGAGAGAATAACATAGATATTTGATGATAGAAATTTGTCACATCAAAATTTGTAAAATTAAGTTATGTATAAAAATTATGAAGAGAAAAATTCAATAGTGTTATTGTGTAATGAGATAAGAAAAGCTTTAAATAATAAAATGTATTTTGCAGCGTTAATAATGTCGCTCGCAGTACCTGATGTGTTAGGAAAGCTAGAGTATAATAGTGATAATATGTATTATGCTAAATGGTATGATGAATATGTGAGAGACTGTATGGGGCTAACTTACAATGAGAGAAAACAGCATTTTCATAGAGATAGCAAAGACCCCAATATATTTGATGGAATTCAATGTTATAATTTAAGATGTTCACTATTTCATAATGCCGGTATGGATCTTGAGAAAAAAACAAGAATAAAAGAATTTGTGATTCAATTGAGCGAAGAACCATTTGTTAGAGGAACTTATGCCAATATTGATTATGATTATGATAATTTGAAGGTTGGTGAAAATGGCGAAATACTTGAAGAAAGTAAGATTTATCAGTTATATATTAGTGCAAATGAAATAGCGACAGGGTTAGTAGATGCAGCTGAATTATATATGAAAAACAATATAGAAAAAATTGAAAAGTTAGACAAAATAAAAATTAATCAAAAAGGTGGAATTACACCCAAAAATTTGAATATGAGGTTGAGAGATGAATAAAATTGAAAAAATGATAAAAGAGCTGTGCCCGAATGGGGTGGAGTATAAAAAGATTTGGGAACTCACTGCATGGGATAAGCTTTTTAATAATATGAACAGAAGTATGCAATCTAAAGTTGTAAAGTATCCATATTTGTTGGCTAATGATATGTTTGCATTGGAAGTAGAAAGTGGTAATGTAAAATTATTATCTACTGGAACACGTGAGGGTTGGACAACTGAGGAGTTGGCGGGAGACAACCTATGCGAAGGTGAAGTAGTAGCTATGCCGTGGGGTGGCACACCTAACATTAAGTATTACAAAGGCAAATTTGTTACTGCCGATAATAGAATTGCAACTTCTTTAGATGTAAATGTATTAAGCAATAAGTTTTTATATTATGTAATGCAAAATAGAATAGATGAGATTAGTAGTTTTTATAGAGGATCAGGTATAAAGCATCCAGATATGTATAAAGTGTTAAATATGGATATTCCAGTTCCGCCCATTGAGATACAAAATGAAATTGTCCGCATTTTGGACAATTTCACTTCCTTGACAGCGGAGCTTACAGCGGAGCTTACAGCTCGTAATAAACAATATGAATATTATAGAGATAAATTATTAAATGAAGGTGTAGCAGAAACCAGTAGCGCCGATGACAAAACCCGTAGGGACGATGATAAAACTTGTAGGGGCGAAGCTTCACGAGCCCGCACAATGAAACTTGGTGACATTGGAAAAATTTCAATGTGTAAGAGAATAATGAAGAATGAAACTTCAGATAGTGGCGATGTCCCATTTTATAAAATTGGAACCTTTGGCAAAGAGCCAGATGCATATATATCAAAAGAAATATTTGAAAAGTATAAAAAAGAGTATTCGTTCCCTAAAAAGGGAGATATACTTATATCAGCATCTGGAACCATAGGGAGAACTGTTATTTATGATGGTGCTCCTGCATATTTCCAGGATTCAAATATTGTATGGATAGATAATGACGAAAAAATAGTTTTAAATAAATATTTGTTCTATTTTTATCAAACAAATCCGTGGAAAGTATCATTGGGAGGAACAATAGCAAGATTATATAATGATAATCTTGCATCTATTGAAATAACACTTCCACCATTGGGAATACAAGATAAAATAATCAATGTCCTCGACAACTTTGAATCAATTTGTAAAGACTTAAACATCGGTCTCCCTGCCGAGATTGAAGCGAGAAAGAAACAATATGAATATTACCGTGACTCACTTCTCAAGTTCGCTGAGACAGGAAACGTTGAATTTGTAGAGAGAGAGAGAGAGAGAGA
>JAFXWR010000083.1 GCA_017542725.1 Lachnospiraceae bacterium
CCCGCCCTATGGTCTTAACCCATTTAGGCAAGTGCGCTTATTGCCATAAAAAACTAACTGATGATATTTCTATTCAACGTGGGTTTGGTCCTGTTTGTTGGAAAAAAATATTTTAAATCTTATAGAATTCAAACACATCAAATAAGTTTTCTCTGCTGCCAAAAACCTGTTTCATTCTCATGAGCTTCTAGCATATCAGCAACTTTATCACCTAAGTCTTCTCTTCTCCTTTTACGATATGCAGCTATACCTTT
Organism: Lachnospiraceae bacterium; assembly: GCA_017542725.1. The sequence goes on from JAFXWR010000083.1 coordinate 255, forward strand.
AGTATTATCAATTTTCAAAGCAGATAAACCCTTAATAGGGTAACCGCCTTTTATTGGTATTACATAACCTTTACCATTCTCTTCAAAATACTTAATTTCTGCTATCTTTCTCTCATAGTTCATAAAAATAACCAACAGATTACAATAAATATTAGGTATCCACGTCTGTAGTTCTTCAATATTTCGAGAATATGTAGTAGTTACAAATGGTCTATCGTTGCAAAAACAAAACTGTACGAAATTCTTCTCTTCATCTGTTTTCACATCATCTATAAAATTATACTCAAACCAAGAAAAATTCTTTACTCTACGTAAGCCCTCTATAAGCATACTCTTACCCGTACCCGGTGTGCCTGCTACAACTATATTTGGTCGATTTGGAATAGTATCTAGTACGTGTTGTAATTCATCTGAAATTTGAATATCCTGTAGTTCCATCATCTGATTACTCATATTTTACCCTCCGTTTCAACCTCAATTACTTTGGCATCCTGAATCCATTTAGCAAGTTCAGTAGCATCTTTATAATGATGTGGTAATTCACTAGCTGAAACATATTCAATTTCTTCATATTCATCTAATAAATGCCATCCATCAAAATCCTTCCAATAACAAAACGTTTTTGCATCAGGGTTAGTAAAATAATGCTTTGCACCAATTTCATAAAAGGTTTTATCCAAAGTAGGCACACAAATCAAACCATTCAACACATAATAAATAGTTTCATGTCCATCTTCATAAGATTCTATTATCCAATCAGTAGCTTCATCTGGAATTTCTACAACTAATAATTGAGAAACCTTTGTTGAAACAAACCCTACTCCTTTTGTTTCTATTAAAGTTACTAATTCAGGGTCAGTTCTATGTATAGGTTTAAACCCACCCTTCTCACGAGACCAACCGTCTTTGCTCCTATACCAATCCATATCATGTGGTAACAAAGCTAAAGCCTGTTCGCTAATCTGAAAACCACCATAACAACCATTAATAACAATTTTCATAAAAACCTCCTTTAAAATCTCTATATGTCATTCTCTGTCTCACTTTTCTCTGTTTTTATTTCTCTGTAACTTTAAAGAATTTTCTGTGATATTCAATCAGAAAATCTTGTATCGACATTTTATTCCTTGCAATATCCGAGAAGGGGTAGCATTTTGATATAAGATATGTCATGAGACCTTCATCTAAAGGAATGCCGTTTTCCTTGCAGATATATTCATACTGCGGAAACTTATCCGCATCACATGCTATCATGCTTTCGATATATGGTATCTGTTTTTCCAAATTTATCTGTTTTAGTACATTGCTGAATTTAGAAGTGAATTTTTTATTGATAACATCATATGTATTCATAACTAACCTCTTTTTAGAAAAGAATTGACTAACATTTTTCCAATCGACTCTTAACTTAATAACATTGCTCTTAGAACAAAGGTTTACCACATTTTCTGCAAATGACTTTATCATTACAACAAGTATTGCAATAATCATCCGTATCAGAATTTGGATTCCAAATAGACTTTCCACAAAGTTTGCAAGTAGAAATTGCTTCGTATTCACAAGCAAATTCTGGAAATTTATAGAAACATTCTTTGCAAAGAAGTTCATCAAGTCTTTCATCTAATTCAGAATCTACTTTTTTAGACTTTGCAATAATCTTTTTATCTTCTTTTATCCTAGCTAAAGCCCCTCTATACCACTTGTCAGACCAAGTTCTATCATCAACATCCATAGTTTCTCTCCACTATTATCTAATTTCTTCATTACATTATCTCTGTATGTGAACTTTTCCATAGAAATTTCTCCTAACGATTAAAATACAAGACTCGCAGAGCTATCCCAAGAACTATACATTTTACCATTTTCTCTAATAATATAGTACTTAAGTGTTTCTACATTGGGAATTTTATCCATAGTACTACCTAGCCCTACATTTTTCTTTCCCATAGAATCCGTATCTACAACAATAGAAAAACCTTTGTAATCATAACGTGCATTACCATAAGGTAATACATTAATAAGTTTCCCTTTATGCGGAACAATCTTATTAATAAGCGTCAAAACAGTAGAGGAATAAAAGGTATTTTCTTCAATCCACTTGGCTTCAGGCGTACCCTCTGCACTCCACATCTTTCTAAAAGTAACCTGAGATGCACCAAGTTCTGCACAACGATTAAGAATATCATCAATAAAAATAGTCACAAGTGTTCTAGTTTCGTTACTTTTGCCTGAACTAATCTCTACATCTTCCCCAAGTAAATTATGCTTTTTCTGAATGAGTATTGTTTTATCCAATCTAGTCTTCTGTCTATCTGTAAACATATAATCTGTCACATTAAGACAAATTCTAAGATTCATACCCAAATCTGTTATGTCCTTGCAAAGACGTTCAATATTAAGATTCTTATCAGCACTTTCCTCAATTTCTCTATTGATTCTATTACTTTCAATATTAAAAGTTGAAAGAGCCACGGTAGTTACACCAAACATCTTAAGAAATTCCAAATAATCTCTATCCAAGAATGCACCAGTAGTCTGAATCTCAATATTCAAAAACGGATGGTCTAATGTCTGCATAGCCAAATACAAGCCTTCAAGCCAACGTCTATTCTGTTGTGGCTCATTTGACCCTGTAAGCATAACAGTAGTACAACCCTTTTCCTGTGCATATTTCATTCTCTTAATAACATCCTGCCAATACTCAAAACACTCAACATGACTACCCCCAAATTTATTCTCATAAGGATTAGTATGCTGACGAGCAGTACAAGTCTTACAGTGATTTATACACTGTCTTTCACAACCTCGTCCTGAAGGACAACAAATACTTAAACTCTGAATTACTTCTGACATAACATAGCCTCCTAAGTAAATTAACTTTTATTTAATATTTAAAGTAAACTAATATTAACATAACTAATACTCAAAGTCAATAGTTTATTGCAAAAGAAAAGCCATTAAAAAACTTAATGGCTAATCCTTAAAAACTATTAACATTTAGGTATAGTAGTTAGCTTATGTAAATTAGTTCTATACCGTCTATCTATGTTTTCTTTCACTTTGTCATCTTCACAAATACCCTCTCTAATATATCTATCAAGAGTAGCATACGTGAAACCTAAATTATCCTCGTCAGATTTTCCACACAAGCCATCTGACGGAGTTTTATGTACCAATTCAGTAGGTATATCTAGTAAGTCACCTATGGCAAGTACTTCTCTTACTACATAATTACCTAATGGTGCAAAATCACCTGCAGAATCACCATACTTTGTAGAATAACCTACATAATCCTCAGACCAATTACAGGTATTAGCTACACGACCTCCCTCTGGAATCGACTGTGCAACCGCATACAAAGTAGTCATTCTTACCCTTGGTGGTATGTTCTGTATAGTTGCGTCAGTCAGAACAAAGTCACTATGTAAAA
>JAFXWR010000084.1 GCA_017542725.1 Lachnospiraceae bacterium
AAAATACAAATATTTTTTGACACCATTTGAAAGAGAATAAAAATACTTGATATTGACCTTTTTTTCATTACCGTCTTTATCAAGTATCTTTAAATACATCTTTTTAAGTTTCTTTTTTGTGTCATTTGATTTGAAATTAAGCATCTTCTATCACCCCATAAATGTATCCTGTTTACATTGAACTTAAATCTTTCTCAGTATACTCAAGTTGTAACCTGTTAAAATAGAAACTATCATAGCCCCATTGACCTGATACTTTTTGGCAAGAAACTAATGGATGCTGGTCATCAGCTAAATCAACCCAATGGTAATAAGTGACAACTTGATAAATTGTGGTAGTATTTCCACTTACAACTTTATAGTATCCTTTTGTTTGGTCAGTAGTAGGTTTATAAGATTGCATCTTCATTTCTACTTCCACCCAATAGTAAGTCAAATAACCACCAGTTGATGCCATTGAGATATAATACTTATTTTGGTCGGTCGCATAATAGCAATTACATCCATATCCTGCTTGAGGTCTACTTGCATATGTGCCTTCCATATATTGTTTGTAATTACCTCCGACAGGCAAAAGAATTGATAATTCACCATCATCAGAACCAGTGCTTACGCTACTCTCTTCTTGAGTTACTGTGGCTATTGTTGCTACTACAGTATCTCCTGGAACACAAATCTTATACTCGCCATACTGTTTCCACATATAGAGTTTGCCCAGTGCCTCTTCACATGCTTCAGGTTGCTGGTAACTATACTCCACCACTTCAAGTCTTCCTGATAACAAATATTCTATTTCAGTTTTAAGATTTCTTAAGTCAACATCAGTTTTTAACTGCTCCCAAGATAAAACTTCAGGTGTAGTGGCATAAATATAATAAATATAGTTTGGTACAAAGTAGTACTTGTCTGCATATCTTTTTTCGGCATTCGGTCTACTCTCAACTCTTATCACTTCATTAAACTCATCCCAACTAACATTATTGATATAATAAATTTGATTATAACTATTACAAAAGAAGTAATTACCTGCTACAGCATTACTTCCATTCATTCTTGTGTAATAACTATAAGTCAAATTAGTTAGTTCTCTATATCCACTTTCTGTTGTTGAATCAGCAATAAAGAGCTTCCTTGAACTGGTACAAATAATATAAGTGCCATCAGCAAATCGACCTTTTGCCCCTGGGTCTTGTGTAGCCTCTTTTATAAAGTCATAACCAGTTGAATCAATGTTAAGTCTATAAACACAATCTTTACGACTTACATATTGAAACTCATATGATATGTTTGTTTCAAGTTCATCAGTTGGCTTGCAGTAATATGCACTAAAGTTGTACTCGCCATTGATTCCTCTAACATAATAATATTTGTGAGTGTTTCTAACATAGTAAATCTTGCCAAGAAGTGTCTCACTTAATTCAGGTAACTCATCTTCATACTCAACCTCAATGACTCTGCTACTTCCGCCACCACCGATCTCTATATTTTCAGTACCTGTCCCAATATAAAGTTTATTAGTATCAGTTGCATACTTTAGCTCTCCAGCTACCACTCCAGCATTGTTTAGATTTGTTGACAAACCTCTTTTTATTAAAACTCTATTTGACATGTTCGCTCCTAAAAATACCCCCACCATTATGGTGGAGGCTTATTCTAAAATGTTCCGCAATCAATAGTTCCGTTAGTTAAGAACTCTTTTAACTCGTTAATAGCACCAACTATTGTTTTTGCTGTGGTATTTAAAGTATTGTCAGTGATGTTTTGTTTGAGAGCAAGTAAGTCAGCAAGCAACTTCTCATTTGGTATCTTCTTGTCAGATGGTGTCGCACTCAAAGTCCCAACTATAACACCAGTCTTAAAGTTATCTACTGTAAGATTTGAGATGTCATTGTCATCGGCATCAAC
>JAFXWR010000085.1 GCA_017542725.1 Lachnospiraceae bacterium
CAGCCCCCACTGGCGCTTTATCATTTACAAGTATTAATGTAATTTTGATTCCTCTTTTCTTTAAATCCTTAAGGTACTGTATCATCGTGTGACCTTTACCAGAAAGTGTCACATTGATGGCTATATGACCTGCGCCCAATGTAAAAATTTCCTTTGGGTCCCCAGAAAACAAAAATCCTTTTTTGCTATTTGATGTAGTAGCATCTTTAGGCAAGATATTGTCAAGATTAATTAACTCATTATGAAGTTGCATTTCACTTGGCCAAAGTATTCTATCAGCAAAAATTGTTGCAGGCAAAAAAACCTGCAACAACAATGAAATAATTACAATACTTATTACTTTTTTACAATAACAAAATCCCATTCTCTTTTGCTTTTTCCTGTATATCCTTAGTCCAAAGAGAACAATGTATCTCTCCTATATGTGCTTTTCTTAAAAAGAACATACAAATTCTTGATTGTCCGATTCCCCCACCAATTGTATATGGAAGTTCTTTATTTATTATTGCTTTATGGAAAGGTAGATTTGCTCTCTCTTCACATTTTGCAATCTTAAGTTGACTTAGCATAGAGTTTTCATCAACTCTTATGCCCATGCTTGAAAGTTCAAGTGCTATATCAAGCACAGGATAATAAACCAATATATCTCCATTCAATTCCCAATCATCATAGTCAGGAGCTCTTCCATCATGTCTCTCACCATTTGAAAGATACTTTCCGATCTGCATAATGAACACCGCGCCGTGCTCTTTAGTTATAATATACTCTCTTTCTTTCGGAGTCTTATTTGGATACATTTGAAGCAACTCTTCTGACGTAATAAAGAATATATTCTTTGGCAATATTGTCTCAATGTAATCAAACTGTATAGACATATACTTTTCTGTCTTTTTAAGAGCAGAATAAATATGTTCAACTATATGTTTAAGATACTCTATATTTCTATCTGACTTATCTATTATCTTTTCCCAGTCCCACTGGTCTACATAGATGCTGTGAATATTATCAAGATCTTCATCTCTTCTTATTGCGACCATGTCAGTATAAAGTCCCTCATGCATTTTAAAACCGTATCGATTGAGCGCATATCTCTTCCACTTAGCAAGTGAGTGGACAACTTCAACTTCCACGCTCTTATCATCTTTAATATCAAATGCAACAGGTCTCTCTACTCCATTTAAATTATCATTTAGTCCTGAATTCTTATCAACAAATGCTGGTGCAGAGACTCTAAGTAAACTCAACTCATATGCAAGAGCTGTTTGGAAATAATCTTTTACTGTTTTTATTCCTACCTGTGTGTCATGTAATGACAACGCTGATTTATAATTTTTTGGTGTTATAAAACTACTCATAATTTTATCTCCTATTATGTTATTTTTTGAGCTTCAAGATAAAATCTTTTATCTTTTGCCTCTCCCATCGAAAAACTTTTTCTGCAAAGTGATCCATGTTTAATTACATCATCAAAGAGTGTCTCATAAGAAAACTTGTCATAGGTTATGGCGATATTGCCGTCTTTCTTTCCAAGTTCTATACACTCTTCTTTTCCATGTATGTAATCTATCTTACAACCATAGTCGTCTAAAATCTTTTGTAAATCTTGTAATGCCGGAGGCCTATTTGGATCCACTCCTGTCTTTTTCACAAAATCATTTTGGTCAACATGCATTAATAATCTATGTATAGGGAAGAATGCCAAGCCATCATCATGAATATTCACAAGTTCTACAAGTGCATACCTTCCTCTACCTGTTTTTTCATATATGTCTTTTGCTGCAGCAAGTGAATGGTTGCCATCTCCAACAGCATATAGTAGTCCATCTTTAGCATCGTTCTTTAATTCAATTAATATGTCTACCAGCTCTTCTATGTCTGACTTATCCGCTATCTTGTAACCTTTTATATAGCCACTATCTTCCATCAAATCGAAATCGTATAATATATCATTATTTGACTCGCCTGCCATCTTAAAAAATGTGGAAAACTTTATACTTTCGACCTTCTTAAACAATTTATCTTCTTTATCATTTATCAAAACTAATATATGTGGAATATCGAGACTTGCATTTTCTCTAATTTGTTTTCTAACTTTGAGTCTTTCTTTTACAGTTCTCTCAGTGGCTCTTATAAGACTCTTTGCCCCCTCATTGTAATCGTACTTTTCAAGGTCCACGGCTACTATGAGTCCTCTTCTATTTACCGACCGAGCTTTTCTCTCTACAAATATGAAACACTCGCCTATGTCTTCGTAAATGCCATCATCTATATACTTGTTCATATTGTTATTAATCTCAGTAATTTTTTCATTTAAAACATTTTCAAAATTATCTTTATTAGTTGCAAGTTCATGCTCCATATATGCTTCTGGGTAAATGAGATTGAGCGTTGATGGCTCACTACCTACATACTTTTTCACTCTCTCCCAGTAAGCAAGGTCTTGAGTAAATTGGTCGGCAGCAATGCAAGCAAACTTAGAGAGGTTCACTCCCTCTCTTGGAAATAAAATGCGTGGGATTTTTAGTCCAACTTCGTTTAATTTTTCTTCTAATGTTTTACTCATAAGTATACAAGCTCGCAATGCTTCGTCCCTACAATATTCTTTTATATATAATATTGCTGCTAAGCAGGCACCCACATAAGAAAATAGTTGGAGCAAAAACTGATTTTTTGCAACGATGTCGATAGTCGAGCCTTAGAACTTTAGCACTGTTTGAGCGAAGCGAGTTTGCAAAGTTCTTGGCGAGACAGAGACAGTGCTTGCTTAAAAAATCTTGTTTTTGCGACCTATTTTCGTTGTGAGGTTGCATGCTGTCAGCTAATATATAAGTAAAAAGTATCACAAAATAACACGAGTAGAG
>JAFXWR010000086.1 GCA_017542725.1 Lachnospiraceae bacterium
CTTCCTCAACGTAGCGGGGATAGGATTTGAACCTATGACCTCCGGGTTATGAGCCCGACGAGCTACCAAGCTGCTCTACCCCGCGATGGTATAAAAATGGGGCGTATAGGGCTCGAACCTATGACCCCCTGCTTGTAAGGCAGATGCTCTCCCAGCTGAGCTAACACCCCATATCAACGGTGCGATCGCTCGCGCCGCCGTGCGCTTACGCGCAATGGATGGGGGTGGATTCGGACCACCGAAAGCAATGCTAACAGATTTACAGTCTGCCCCCTTTGGCCACTCGGGAACCCATCCATACTGTAAAGGCGGATATTATCCGCCTTTTGCGACCCGAAGGGGACTCGAACCCCTGACCTCTGCCGTGACAGGGCAGCGCTCTAACCAACTGAGCCACCGGGCCATTTTTAAACCTATCAATAAGATAGGCTTATTGATTTTACTATAAATAAAACTTTTTTGCAAGCATTTTTTTATTTTTTCTTTGATTTTTTATTAGCCTGTTTTTTGGCTGTTTTAGCGGGTTTTTTGGCTGTATTTTGGCTAGTTGCTGCGCTATTTCCTTTTAATTTCTTCTCTAAAACACTAACTTTATCAAGTAATGGCTTAATCTTCTCATCATTTTTTGCTATAGGAAGTCCTGCCTTTACAACTTCACTACCAATTGAATATTTTAATTTCTCAATTTGTAAAGTATACTTTGCCTCTATAGCTTTTTCCTTAGCAACCTTTGCCATAACTTTTCCGTGAGCCATAGCCTTCTCACCAAACTCTCTTCCCTTCTCCATAGTCTCATCAACTACTTTTGAAACTTGTTTCTCAGTTCCCTTTCCAAATAAATCATCTAAGAATCCCATTTCTATACCTCCTAAAAATTATTATATATTAAACTGCATTACCCTTTGCTGTAAATGCAGAAAATAAATTAGTAAAAAATCCATAGACATAATTGTTCTCATACAAATATCCTACTATGGCAGAACTTTTTATATTGTCAACTAATATTTTTATCTGCGGCACATTTTCAAGTGCTCTTAAAATAGTGAATACAATCCAAGTGATAAGAATGATTTCAACTACGCCAAATACTCCACCTAATATTTTATTTAATTGTCCCACCACTGGAATAAAATCAACCATGTCTAAAACTTTAAGGATTAGTTTTATTAAAATTAGAGTTACAACAAACACTGCTATGCCACACAACAAATTAATAATTGCATTTGCTATATTGGTGCAAAGTCCATTTTTTATTGTATCCTGTATGTTTCCTGTATCAATCGTTCCATTTAACCATGGAATATTAATTTGGTCATAGAGATTGTTTTTTATTATCGAATCATATATCAAATCTGTAAGTGTCGACTCTACACTTGTCACATCTTTTACAAAATCAGAAATTACTGGAGTAAAAACTTTAGTTATTATAATCGTGACTATGATTGCACCAAGTGATAATGCTTTTTTTAAAAATCCAAGCGCAAAACCTTTTGCAAATCCATATACTATGAATAACACGAAAATAATTGTAATTAAATTTTTTAAAATAAATTCCTGCATTAGAAATTAAAGTGCTCCTCCATCAATATGAGACATCCATCTTTATCGTATTTTGGTTTTTTGAAAAACTTTGGTTTTTCTGCCCTGTCAGCTGCTTCTTCTATGAGTGCTTCTGCATTTTCTTTAGTAAGTGGGATTTTATTCTCTTGCATTTCTTCAGCTTTCTCATATAGGACAGGTATAGTCTCTCCTGGCATAGCACAATCTATACTCGCAGCATAACTTTTACACTCTTCAACGAAATCGTCTATAGTCATTTCTCCTCGCGACGCCTTTAAATTCACCTTGTTTTCTGGCGGTTTTTTAGGTGATGCAACTCTCTCTGTTCTTTCCCTTTCATTTCTCTCCGCTGCATCTTTTGCAACTGAATTAACTTTGTCTACGCTTGTTGATTGTTTGTTTTGCTTTGCTTTGAACTCTTCAACCTCTTCTTTTGTTACATCAAGACTTTCTTGTGGTCTACTTGATAACACAGAATACACATCAAATCTTCCCACGAAAGATGGTCTCTCTGTTGCAAGTTTATCAAAATTGTTTATGACATCGACTAAAGCAAAAATGGTTTTTCCTTTTTTATTTATTATGAATTCTTCTATCTCATCAATCAATTCATTTTTAAGCTGACCTGCATTTTCAATTATCAAATCTCTATCTTTTATTTTATCTTCATAAAAAGCAAAACCTTTTTCATTCATGTTGTAAGCAGATGCTTTTGCTATAGTTGCTTTCTCACCAAGTATGCTATGAATATACTCAAGTTCTTTTTTTGCAATCTCAGTTCCCTCTTCTTTAGAATGTGCTTCGATAATCATATGAAGTTTTGTTTCATGTAATTTCATTTTCTTAAATCTCCCTTGTTTTTCAAAACTATTTTGTCTGAATTTATTAAATTCGCTACTTTTTAATCGTTCCTCTTCTTTTAGCTCGTTAATTAATTTTTTGAGTTTTGCTTTATCAGTCTTATCTTCATTCATAAACGCCATTTTGTTTTTCTCGTGTTCAGAATAACTTTCTTCATCAGGCGTGTATGAGATGTTTATAGTGTTTGGAACTTCTTTTTCATTTAAGTCTTCATCTTTTTCAAAAATATTTTTGCTTTGTTCTTCACTAATTCTTTCAACCTTCTCAACTGGCACACTCACTCTTTCTTCTTCCATCTTCGTCTGATTATAGAGTGCTGGTGGCTCTTTAAACTCTATGTCTGATTCGCCTTCACTCACATAGCCAATCTCTGCATCTTTCAAAAGCCTCTCTTCTTCATCATCAAGACCTACATACTTTTTCTTAAGAAGCAATGCATTTTTTCCGTAGCCATTTCTCTTCACGCCATAAAAGTTTACTATAAAATTGCATACCTCAAGGACTTCTTCTTTCTGACCAAGTTTGTCGCAAAGGAGTGCCAGTTCAAACGACATCTTTTCATCTTTTTCTTCGCTTAGATATTCAGACAAAATCCTTTTAAGCTGCTCATTGCTCGCATTTTTTGCCTTCATGATGTAGTATTCTAGCAATTTTTTTCTATTATCATCCGGAAATGCCTTGTCAAAGTCAATAAAATAGCTTATCGCATCTTTTAGCTCTTTACACTTTGCATTTATAAGGCAAAGGGCAAAATAAAGTCTATTTTTTACAGGTGCTATATCGTATGCATACTCAAGTATAATTTTTGCATCTCTATATTTTTCTCCCTCTTCATAGATGCTTGCAACATAAATCAAAAGGTTTATATCGTCTACTTCATCCCAAGGCACTTTATCTGCCACCTTGATTGCAGTTTTAATGTCTCCCTCTTCTTTTCTTCTTTTAATTTTTTCTACTAGATTTTCAAACTCAAGTTGATCCATCATAATTCCAATCTCCCATTGAGTGCTCTAAGCAATGTCACCTCGTCAATGTTCTCTATATCTCCACCAACAGGTACACCTGATGCAATTCTTGTAACTTTTATATTAAGTGGCTTAATTAATTTTGCAAGATAAGTTGCAGTCGTCTCCCCTTCTACAGAAGAATTTGTAGCGATTATAACTTCATCTACATCTTCTTTAAGCCTCATCATCAATTCTTTTATCTTAAGTTCATTTGGTCCAATTCCTGTAAGTGGTGAAAGTGCACCACCAAGTACATGATAAACTCCTTTATACTCTCCTACATTTTCATAGGCAAATAAATCTCTCTCATTTTCAACTACCATTATCTGTTTTTTATTTCTATTTGCATTTGAACAGATGTGACAAATATCTCCATCTGATAGTGTAAAACAAATTTTACATCTTTTTGTATTCTCACTCACATTTTTTATTGCTGTCACAAGTGAATCAACTTTTTCTTTTTTAGTATTTGCTATAAAGTATGCAAGTCGTCCTGCTGATTTTCTTCCTACACCTGGAAGGTCTGTAAGTTCAGATATTAGTCTCTCTAAATTTTCAGAACTACTATGCATTGTTATTCTTCTCCAATTTCCATACCAATTTTACTGCTATCAAGTGTCCACGATACATTTTCTACATACTTTTTATCATCAGATAAAATTAATTTAAAAATGATTTTTTTGCCGATTATATTTTCTGCATTTTTTGAAAGAGTTTCTTCAATCTCTTTTATGTTATCAAATCTTTTTAAGAAGCTTGTGCCTTTTTCATTAACCTGCACTTCTATGAAGCCCGCTTCCTTTTCATTTCCAGGTATTGGTTTACTGTCCATCATAATAGTTCTAAATATTTTGCCAACAGATGAAGCTAGAGTCTTCCAGTTATCTGTAACTTTTTTTATCTCATCCATAGTTGCTGGAGTGAGTTTCATTTCTCTTGATTTTGGGGTATTTTTTGCTGTATTTTCAGTACTTTTGTCCCCCTCTTCTTTTCCACTTACTTCTTTTTTATCTACGACTTTATAGACTACCCCTTCCTTTTGCATCTTCTCAAGATTATCAAGTCGAGCCATAACTGCTGACTCCATAAAATTGGTCTCTGGGCTTGCAAGTCTTATAAATGCCGTCTCAAGAATCACTCTTCTATTTTCATCATACTTCATCAAGTTTAAAGTTTTTGAAAGTTCTTCAATAAAATATATTAAAA
>JAFXWR010000087.1 GCA_017542725.1 Lachnospiraceae bacterium
AAATATAAATGCCAAAGTCCAGTAGGACTTGGCTTTTTTATTGCAATGGGGCCCAATGTAGGGGACGACATCCTGTCGTCCCTGGGCGGACAAAATGTCCGCCCCTACATCAACACTATAGGTGCGAGTTGCATGAGTGCATATTAGGAGGTATCAGTAGATGAAAAATGGAGTTATTAAATTGATGAAAAGACTTTTAGCATTTGTGCTGATTTTCATTTTATGTATAGAAACTTTCGCCGCAGCAGTAAGCGATAATGATGGTTCTACTTTTATAACAAAGGCAGAGTTTGATTCACTCAAAAATAACTTTCAAACACAGATTGATCAATATAATACAAGTATTGATGTTAAAATTGATAGTGCAATAGCGGCTTATCTTTCAGGTGTCAAAGTAATTACTACTGAGTCATTCGAGGTGCCAATTACTAATTATAAGAATATGATGTGGGTTAATGATTTATTATTGAGGCAAAATGTAAGAACTTGGCAGGCAGGTGCAACAACTACTTATACTGATTCGGGTTGGGGATGGAGAAGGACAATTTGGAACAATGTGAGAAATTTAAGAACTAACGGAATGGATTTAAATTCTATATGGCTTTCTGCAGGTAATATGCGTCAGGCATCGTGGCTTTTACACATAACTCCAAATATTGAAAATAATGTAAAATTTGGAGGAAGCGATTATTATAGTAACAGAATAGATAATCTTGCAGTACCTGTATTTGTTCTTGACTTGCCACTAGTTAATGGTTATAACGTGTTGAAAGACGGACAGAATAAACTCTTTTCGGAGAGTATGTGTGAAATTTACGGAAATATAAATCCTAGATGGGAAGAAGGATATGATTATGAGGATGGTAGTGGTAGAACTACAAATATTTGGGAGGACATTTCAAATTTCGTTACAACTCGCAATACAAGAGCATCTATATCCTCTGATGATAATTATTGGTTGAAAATCGAAGCTAGAGCTATTAATTCTAATTCCGCTTTTAAGCTTAGTAGTGACGGCGTGAACTATGAACCTAAAGAATGGAATGAAGTGACTGATAGAGATAAATGGACTATATGGCAAAACTTTGATAGCAAAGCTGGAACTTTTGCACAACCAGCAAGCTGGTTTATTAAAGAAGCAAGAAATTTGAGAAATACAGGTTTTTTAAGTGTTATTGAATGGTTTGATTTAGGGGGTAACCCTATGAATATTACAAATAATCGAGGTAATAATTATCAAGCTCGTTTATCTATGGCATATAGAGATCATTATCAAAGGTTTGAAACATTATTAAACGATTTTATGCTTGGACAAAATTCAACACAAATTTGCAACGTAGGAAATCAGAAAGATGTAGATGAATATTCTGGAAGTACATGGAGATATGACTGGACAAAATCTGAATGGGCAAATCTAGATGTGGATTGGGATTTTACTGTTGTTTCTCAACCAAATGCAATTGGGGCATATAAATTACCTGGGGTTGTTATTGGAGATTTTCAAGTTAGATCGGAAGAGTCAAGTACGATTAAATGGCCACTTTGGCCGAGATTGAGCGTTATGGACTTAAGGCATAGTCAGTATGTGTTAAATAATGTGCCACTTAAAGTTGGACAGGGCTTACCATTGATAATTAATGTACCAAATAAAGGAGTACTAAAGATGAAATTTAAGTACAGTGTGAAACATCAACAAGAAACTGGTACCCCTTCACAAAAGGCAAAAATTTATGTTAAGAAGAACGACTTCACAACAAATGTTAGTAGTGATTATTATGAAAATCAAGCAACCGCAACTACTACTGAAGGTTCATTAAATGGATATGTGATGGAGACTAATAATACGCTTGAATTTTCAATACCTGTTAAAAAAGAGGATTCTGTGTGGATGCGATTATCGCCATATAGCACAGAACCAGATGACCTTTATGCCACTATTGATAGTATTCAAATGCAGATCGAAGCAGAATAAGCGATGTATTAAAATAAATATAATATATTTGTCTGAATAGCAAATTTATAAGAGTGGTTTCGGATTGTAAGTTTTTATGCAGTCACGCGAGGAGGAACATTATGATAAACGGGAAAAGATTTATTAAGAGTGGCTTAGCAGTATCGCTTGCGCTAATTTTATGTTTTAATGGTTATGCGGCAATAGTAAGTGATAATGATGGTTCAGCTTTTGTAACAAAGGCTGAATTTGATGCGCTTAAAAGTAACTTCAAATCTCAGATTGAACAATATAATGAAAGTATTGATAATAAAATTGATGGAGCAATTGCCGCTTATCTTGCAGGTATTAGATTAGTTAATAGTGAGTCATATGAGGTTCCGATAGCTAATTATAAAAGTATGAAGTGGATTAACGATCTATTAATGTGGAACACCCAAAGGACTTGGGATGCTGGTGCGACAACTAATTATTCTCAATCAGGGTGGGCATGGAGAAGAGCAGCTTGGAGTAATGTGAGAAATATTCGACAAGAAGGTACAGATTTAGCTTCTACATGGCTTGCCGCAGGCACTAAGCGTCAGACAACGTGGATGATGAATATAAAGCCTAATATTGAAAGTAATACAAAATTTGGAAAAAGTGACTTTATCAATAATAGACTAGGTAATCGAGCAGTACCTGTACTTGTTTTAGATTTACCACTTATTGATGGCTATAATGTATTGAAGGATGGACAGAATAAACTTTTTATAGAGAGTATTAGCGAAGTTTATGGAAATATAAATCCTAGATGGGAAGAGGGGTACGAATATCAAAGCGGGAGTGGTGCGACAACTAGAATTTGGAATCAAATGCAATATTTTGTCACAACACCTAAAACAAAAGTAATTTTATCTTCTGATAGCGATTATTGGATGAAGCTTGAGGCTAGAGTTGGTCATTATAATAATGTATATAAACTTAAATCTGATGGTGTAAACTATGAACCTCGTGAATGGAATGAAATAACTGATGCATATAAATGGACAATATGGCAAAATTTTGATAGCAAAGCTGGTACTTTTGCTCAACCAGCGAATTGGTTTGTTAAAGCACCTAGAAGCGAAAGAAACACGGGGTTTATAAGTGTTCTTGAATATCTTGATTTAGGTGGTGATATTACGGGAATTAATGATAATAAAGGAAATAATTATCGAGCTGAATTATCTGTAGCCTATAGAAATAGTTATCAAATGTATGAAACAATATTAAACGATTTTATGCTTGGGCAAAATTCATCACAGATTTGCAATGTGGGAAATCAAAAAGATGTAGATGAAGTTTCTGGTAGTACATGGAGATATGATTGGTCAGATTCTGAATGGGCAGATATGTCAGTAGATTACACTTTTTATGTTAATCCTCAAGCACATGTGATTGATGCATATAAATTATCTGGCCTAACAGCTGATGATTTTAAATATGTAAGTGAAACACCATGTACAATTAAATGGCCACTTTGGCCTAGATTGAGCGTTATGGACTTAAGGCATAGTCAGTATGTGTTAAATAATGTGCCACTTAAGGTTGGACAAGGTCTACCTTTGATTGTTAGTGCGTCAAATAATGGTATATTGAAAATGAAATTTAAATATAAAGTAAATGTACAAAATGGTTCAAATCCTTCGCAAAAGGCAAAAATTTATGTTAAGAAGAACGACTTCACAACAAATGTTAGTAGTGATTACTATGAAAATCAAGCAACCACAACCACTACTGAAGGTTCATTAAATGGATATGTGATGGAGACTAATAATACGCTTGAATTTTCAATACCTGTTAAAAAAGAGGATTCTGTGTGGATGCGATTATCGCCATTTGACACAGATCCAAGCGGACTTTATGCAGTTATTGATGACATTCAATTGCAGCTTGAAGCAGAATAAAAGATGTAATAAGATAAATACAAAGTTAATTAAGCGGCAGGTGACTGCCGCTATTTTTATTAAAATGCATATTGAAATAGTACTCAATATTAGATAAAATAATAAGGCACAATTTTGGAGGTAAAGATGGACGGGTTTTTATTTTGGTTTTTCTTTGCTGTAGTTGGGTAGTATGCGAAGTATTATTGGTGTGTTCATATATAAGAAATTTATGTGCTCACAATGCGAGACTTTTTAATAGAAAATTTATTCAAGCAACAGTTAATTTGCCTAAGAAGATCCAACCTTCAAGAAAAATATTTTACCACTGAAATTACAAAGTTGAGTAATCCTGCTATAGTATTAAATGACATACAATTAGAGAAGGATACTCAAAGAATTATGCAAAATAATAAACATAGTGGTGACATTGTTGTAATATCAGAGAATGCTGTATATGTAGAAGATATAAATAAAACATTTCCAATAGCAATTAGTATTAAAGGAAACTCAAATAAAGGGATCTATGAAGGAATTAAGAAAAACAATCATTTGATTACTATTTTTGGACATGATAATATTGAGAATACTATTTGTGAGGCGGTAAAGAATAATTATATATTATATTATGACAAAGAAAAAATTCAAGAGATGAACCAGTTTACGGGAAAATCTCTTTCCAATGCTTTGTCATCTCTTGAATCTAATACTATTATACAAAAATACACTAAAAATGTCAAATTATTATAGTTAGTGAATGTATAAACTTATATAGGCAAATAAAAATTTGATATGTAAAAGTTAACTGAAAAACGCAAATACTATTTGATAGTTTAATGCAAGTTTAGAAGAATATTTAAATAGTAGATCTGACGATAATCCTGCACTCTTTGTTACATTAGATAAACCATATTATAGACTAAAAATTAGTGGAGTTGAGATAAGAGTAAGAGAATTGGGAAGAAAGCTCAATGTTAAAGTTTCTCATAGAAAATTGATGACTTAAACCTTCAAATTCTAATTTGTTTGATAGGTTGATACCTATATGTAAGGTGCTTGAAAAAGAATAAAAGGGACACAATTAAATTATGGAAATGCTTGGGATGGTGGGGGTGGGTGAATCAGAAAGAATATATTCATCAACCACAAGTGTTAATATAAATGTTGATGATAGTAATAAAGTGCTGTGGATTATGGATAATGCAACAGCATTTTTTTTGACAAATTTGCAAACTTGTACAATTTTGTGCAAAATAGCTATTTTCAGTAGTAGCAATTTATTAATAAAATATTAAGATTTGGCAAAAATGTTTGATTATTTAAGAGATTTTTTGTATCATATAATAATAATTAAAATACGCAAGTTATGTGCATTTGGTTTATTTGTGCAGCATTTTTGTGGAGAGCAAGATAAAAGTGCTAATTTTGCTGTGGAAAATTTAGTGCGGAAATAAAATTATTATTAATAGATTGTTGAAAATAGAGGAGGTAATTATGTTTTCACTTAACAAAAGGTTTGTAGCGATTTTATTAATATTCGCTATGACAATTTCAAATGCGGGAATGAGTACACTTGCTGTGTCCATTTCGCATTATGTTGATTCGGCAAATCAAAATGCCAAAGACGATAGTGACATCACTTATCGTTACTATGAAGAGTATCGTTATTCTTACGAGAGTAGGACAACTTTGCTTATGAATAATGATAGTGAAGACGAACTCAAAGAAGATGTGGAAGAGAATGAAACAGAGTATGCAGAGGAACTAGAAGAAGACGAGAGTGAAATGAGTGAAAGCGAAGAGAGTGAAAGCGAAGAGAGTGAAAGCGAAGAGAGTGAAAGCGAAGAGAGTGAAAGCGAAACAAGTGAAAGCGAAACAAGTGAAAGCGAAACAGATGAGAGTATAGAGAGTGAAGAAAGTACAACTGCAGCAGAAGAACCAACTGAACAAAGTGAAGAAGAGACAACTACAACTCATAGTGAAGAGTCAACTCATAGTAGTGAGATTGAAGAGCCAGACATTGCTTCAGCGAGTGATATAGAAGTAAATGAAGAAACTTTAGAGCCAATGATGGAAGACGAGATAGAAATCGCCATATCAAGTGAAGTTGGTGAAAAACTTTTTGGAACAACTGGCGGCACACACACTCATAAAGTATGTGGGCTTTCAGCTCAGCCTTGCACACATATAGATATGGCAAGCCACACGGAGAATATTGAATGGGAAGAATTCCCAACAAGCATTGCTGCTTCTCAAGTTAATGACTATCTCAATGGTACAACCGGTAACTTAGGACAATATATTTTCCTTTCTGATGATTTGACACTGACAGATAACGCTATATCTGCTAGAAGGGATATTTACATTTGTCTAAATGGTCACTCTATAATCGGAGGATTTGCCGATAGCAGATATAAAGTAGTGATAACTAATTGTCAAAATAGTGTAGGAACTATATGTAACATTGATAATAATTATATATTCGCTCCAGTAAATGCGGAGGTCTATGGACTAGAGTTTAGCGGTGTAAAAAATATAAACATTAAAGGTTCAAGATATATAAATGCCAATGTAAACTCTGCAAAAAATATATATATTTATAATGCAAAATTTGTAAAATATGAATCGAGTAGTGGGAATTCTTATTCTGCAATTAGCATTGGAAATTATACAGGCAAGAAAACTTTGACACTTGAGAAAGTAGAATTTGAAGGATCGTCAAATACAAACTACAGAAATCCTTACCTTGTAGATATTGATGGTGATAACGATAATTCAATTCTCAATTTGAGAGACATAACAATAAATAATTATAATTCTGTAGAAGATTGTTTTATCAATATGTTCGGAGGAACAGTTACATTTAATGGAGAAAATACCATAAGCAATAGTAAAAATAGTACAGGTGTGATATATTTGGGCATGGGTATATTAAATGTAGCAAGTGGCAAGACTACTATAAAAGGAAATACAATAAATGGTGATCAAATAGTGACTGCGTACAATAATAGTGCTTCATTTACTGTAGAAAAAGGAGCAACTTTTAATATAGAGGACAATAAAGTAAACTTTAGTAATAATCATCAAGAGGTGATACTTTTTAATAGAAATACAAAACTTCTTGGAAATGTCAATATAGTAAATAACAAGGTAGTGTCGGCATCAGGAACATCAACACGCATTTATAGTGCTGTGCGATTAGGGGCGAGTAGTAATATAACAGTCGGTACTGGTTCTATAGTTATAAAAAATAATGGTATCTATTCTGATGCAGCTGGCACCACAAAATACAATGGTATTAAGTATTATGAATTATATAGTCAAGCTACAGATAATTCCACAGCGATATTTGTTCAAAATGCAGGCACTAAGTTTAGTAAAGATAGTTTTATAGATGGAATAGCGTTTGCTCATGCTAATGGCTTCGGCATCATAATGAAAAATTGGACTACAAATGCAGAAGATCCAGATGGCTTTACTTCGAAGCTTTTGGCAGATACATATAATAGATCTACACTTAAGACTGTGATGGATGGTGATGACTTAGTAATCAACGATGGTTACTTCGTAGAGTTCATGTATGATGCAGTAACTTATGCAGGTATTGCAACACAATCAATTATAGTAAATGGTAAAGTTTCTAAAGTTGCCTCACCATCAGACCCAACAGGTCAAGGTGGAGAGTTCTTTGGTTGGGCAACCAAGCCAAATGCAAGAAAGAAAGATGTAATAAATTTTGATACATTTGTTATAACAAAGGACACAAAACTCTATGCAACATTTGAAAAGATACACATTCATAAAGTATGCGGACTCTCAACGCAGTCTTGCACACATATAGATATGGCAAGTCATTCTAAATCAGTTCGTTGGGAAGAGTTTCCGACAGACATAACTGCTTCTCAAGTTAATAACTATCTCAATGGTACAAGCGGTGGCTTAGGACAATATATTTTCCTTTCTAATGATTTGACACTTACAGGTAATACTATAACTTTAAGTAGGGATATTTACATTTGTCTAAATGGTCACTCTATAATCGGAACATTTGCCGCGAGCACATATAAAGTAGTGATAACTAATTGTAAAAATAGTGTAGGAACTATAGGTAATTTCAATAGTACTGTATTCACTGCATTAAATGCGGAGGTCTATGGACTAGAGTTTGGCGGTGTAAAAAATATAAACATTAAAGGTTCAAGATATATAGATGCCAATGTAAACTCTGCAAAAAATATATATATTTATAATGCAAAATTTGTAAAATATGAATCGAATAGTGGGAATTATCAAGATGCAATTTACATTGCAAATTCAACAGGCAAAAAAATTGTGACACTTGAGAAAGTAGAATTTGAAGGATCGTCAAATACAAACTACAAAAATGATTGCCTTATAGAACTTGACGGTAATAACGATAATTCAATTCTCAATTTGAGAGACATAACAATAAATAATTATAATTCTGTAGAGAGTTATTTTATCTCGGTAGGGTACGGAACAGTTACATTGAATGGAGAAAATACCATAAGTAATAGTAAAAATATATTATCAAGTAGTACTACTGGAGGTTTGATATATGCTAACTATGGTACAGTAAATGTAG
>JAFXWR010000088.1 GCA_017542725.1 Lachnospiraceae bacterium
GTATTACTAAAACTCTTATCCATATTCAGTACCTCATCTTTGCAAACCTTTGTATTTATTAAGTTTAACACACTTTACTTATTATATCAATTAAAAACCTTAATATTTTTATCAATTCAAAACTTTTATTCTAC
Organism: Lachnospiraceae bacterium; assembly: GCA_017542725.1. The sequence goes on from JAFXWR010000088.1 coordinate 135, forward strand.
AAGGTTTCAGGACATAAAATAATATAAGAAGAATAATGTCAACTAACCTAAAAAATGAAAATATAATATATTATCTAATATGGAAATTTATATCTTAAATAAAATAAATCTGCCTTCAGCTATATGAGTCGAAGGCAGATTTTAGAAAAGGAAAGGAAATGAAACCCTAATGAAACCTATGATAAATAACTACTAACATTAGGAAAAACATCAAACAATAAAAATTTATAATGCTTCACCAACCACAAAATTCCTAACTCTACAAGTTGTCCACTAAAACCTATCAAACAAAATAAATAAACATTATCTTTTATTAAAGTGTAGATAAATAATGTTTCTTGACTATGCGTACAAAAGCCTAAATAATGCGTAAATCCTATAGGTACTACAAAGAAATATATACTTAGAATTGCTTGTTTTATATAATAAGGAAATGTAGATTTATTTAATAACCAATCCGCAAAGACATACGTTAAACACAGTGCAAATATAACAACGCCAAACACAATGCTATCTAAGAACTCTGGATTTACAAAATGCCGACAAATATCATATGTCGCAGGCTCAACAAAGAATATACCCCAACACAATAAATGCCCAAATTTAATTATAGTCTTTACTAGTTCCGCTTTTTTCATACGGAATCCTCCTCTGTTTCACAGAATAACATACGTGCCGGTCAGAAAACAAGAAAAAATTTAACAAAAAAGAGAACTTTTGTCAAGTTCTCTCTTTTCATACTTATGTCATCTCTTTATTTTAATTATTTTGTAACTCTTCCCTATAAAGACATCTAAAACCTTTATAACCACAACCTGTCTCTCCCAAGTCACCTTGAGTAAACATCAACGTATTAGTAGAATCATTATAATAAATACCATTCATTTCGGTTGCATTACATTCCCAACCACTATTTGACAACATATTAGCCGTTTTTGGTATATTATTCTCATCCAAAATACGTAGCATTAATTCAATAGTCATAAATTAATTCCTCACTTCATCAGAAAACAGTTCTATCAAAGTATCACATCTACCCTGTTCTACAACTTTATTACAGGGCAAGCAATAACCTTTACAAATTGCCGTAGGAGAACCCATTTCTTTACTACCAAACTCAGTATTACGCCAATAACAATTCTCAATAGCCTTATTTATACTTTCTTGTGTCATCTTATTACCCCTTTATTCGTTTACATTTGATAAAATAGCATCTTTAATAAGTGATACTAAATTCAAATGACCAACAATAGGAAAATGCTCTCTATCAAGCATTATATCCTTTTTAGGGTATTTAGCATACCATCTTAACTCCATTTCATTATAATCTGTAAGTATCAAACTAATTCCATGTGCATAAATTCCATTAGAATAACGATAAACAAAATAAGACCTATATTGAGGTTGCCACATATTCCTAAGTATTGTTCCATGCTTAATAGTTGCTCTTATTCTTTCTTGCATCAGTTATTCCTCACTACTTTCAGATTTCTTTGTCGGTGCTTTATATACAAGTGACATAAAAGACCAAACATCAAATGGTCTACCTGCACTTTTATCTTCTTTTATTTTGCACTCTATTTCATGTAATAAGTCTATACGGCTAATATTATCCTCTTTAAGCCATCTACATGAACCGTCCTCAATAGAGTCACATAAACAAAAACCACTTGCAGTTACCTTACACTCACCAATATCATTTTTATACACACACTTAGTACGTTTCTCCATTGTAAATTCCTTTTTAGTCTTACGTCTAACATACTTAGTTCGTGCAAATTTTATATTATCACCGCCAACTTCTCCAAAGTCAAAATCAAACTCATTTTCATCAAACTCTGGAAAAAAGGCAGTACCACCTTCTACATCTAAATCGACCTCTGTAATATACATTACATCTACATAAGGCAAGGCAGCCTTATAAATACCCTCTCCA
>JAFXWR010000089.1 GCA_017542725.1 Lachnospiraceae bacterium
AACTATGTTAAATGAGCATATAAGCCTCATATGTGAGGCAGATGAGAATGCCGCTAAATATTGGTGTGATGGATATAAATTATGTCTTGGGCATAAGGATCATTATAAATGTCCTGGTAGGCATAAAGTAGTATTATGTTCAGGACATACCAATATAAATATCACTATAAAAGTCAAATACAATAAGGAATTACTTGATGAAGCATTCAAAGTATTTAATTAAAAAATAGTTATAGGGTAAAAATGATGAGAAAAGCTATTAAAAAAATAGTAAAATATGCTATAATGCTAGTAATGATAATATCATTTAGAAGTTTTGCATTAACAGTCAATAATTACAATAGGTATTGTGAAGATGGCAAACTTTTAAATATGGAAATAAGTTTTAATGATGTAGTAGCAAAATATAATAAGTATGGTCAGTTTAAGTTAGGTGATAATTTCATGCCAACAGGAAATGTAGATGACCCGTTAAGTAATGAAGGGGATAGAGACTTAGCAAATTTAGCGGTTGAATCAGATACTACATATAGGATATATGGAGAGATAGATGAAGATTTGATGGACTATAGTTTTTATGATTATGAAGACTTAACAGCGAATGAAATAAAGGTGTATGAGTTAAAGTCAAAGCTTGAAGCACTAAAAGTTGGAAATCAAGTGCAAGAGAGAAGTGGTTATGGCAAATACAACTTACGGAATGGAAAAAACCTAATAGCCTTTTTAAAATTCGCATATGAGTTTTATAAGAACAGTGGAGAGTATAGAGTAGGTAAGAAGGATGTAAATTTATTCAAAGGGACAGTAGCAGAGGGGAAGCCTGTATGTCCTATGGAGTTTCTTGATGAATATATAGACCTCACATCAACAAGTAAAGTAGAATTAGTAAATGGTTTTGATGATAAATTTAGAAATTGTGTAAATAGCTGGGAGTATGTAGGCAGCAAAGAGATTTATAATAGTGATAGGATATTTGAGACACTTGAAGACATATATATGGGGCTAGTATATTTGTATCCAGGATTAAAAGTTTTAGAGAGTAAAGGTATAGATGTAGATGAGTTAGATGATAATGATAGAGCAGCGATATTTTCATTAGTATATGAAATAAAGGGCATGCAACCGATAACATCCGAAAACATATCAGACATGCAACTAACAAAAAAGTTTAGTAGAATAGGAGCAGGAGACTTAATAGGAGCACTCATAGAGGAAGAAAAATTAGATTTAAGTATGGCAGAGACTATATATAGATACATGATAGAGATAAAGTATAAAAACAACCCAGAAGCATTAGCAAGGTGGATATGTGAGTATGAAGAAGTAGTAGGAGGGGAATATGAGCCACTTGATGCAGAGGACTTAGATAAATTTTTAAAAGCTTATAATGTAGCATTCACTAAATATGGCAAAGATGTAAGTCGTGCGACAGGTCTTGACTATGTATTTTATGGTTATGTAGAGAACCCTGAAGATTTCCAGTCAAAGAAATCACTTGAAGAAGCGACAAACGAATTTGCCAATCACTTAAGAGAGCATTTTTCTGATTCTGGGTTTTATAGAAATAGGAACAATGCAAACTTTGTAGCAAAAAGTTATATGATGGCTAAAAAGATTTGTGAGAATGAAGCCTTTTTAGATATAACAGATATTTATGCAAGTGATATATGCCTAGTAGAGCATAGTTATGGATATGGAGATTATACGACAGAGGTAATGCTATCTGATACACAAGTAGTAAGTTTAGAAGCCCCTATAGAAGAAGGATATATAGATACAGATAGAGATGGAGTGTTTGACACAGATGAGTTAGGAACACTTGAAGAAGTAAATATAAGTAAATTAATAGAAGCATATATTGATTATAATGAACTACCAGAAGAAGAGGCAAATAAGTTAAGAGAAAATCCTACTGTAAAGATGTATAATTATATAAGTAACCCCACCCTCCCCGATACAGACTTTGACGGTAGAGGGGATTTAAGAGATAGATATAGAGCATTAGATAATAGTTATGAGATGACATTTGATACAGAGGCAGTAGATAGTGCGACATATGATTTAAATATAGATTATAGATATTTCTATATGGATAATAGTAAGTATTATGCAGAGTTATCAGATATGGCAGTAGTGTTATCCAATATGGCGACTAAGAAAAAAGGCGAATCAAAGAATTGGGAGAATAAGACAGAGGGACTAAGTGGTAAAGACATATATAGTCTGATGTATCATTATGGCAATGAAGACATAGAAGTTCATGATATGAGGAATTACTATAATGATTCAAATGTCTGTAGATATGCGATAGGTCAGCATGACACAGTATTATACCTAGGTAGAACGAGTAATAAGGTCCGAAATGTCATCACAGTAGCGATAGGGGAATTGCCTGATAAGACAGCAGAGCTTACAGCAAACCTTTACGGACTGCTTGGTAGTAATGAGGAGTATGAGGAGTATCATCATATAGGCTATGACATAACAGCGAACAGGATATATGAGTATATCCTCAAATACATAGATAAGTATAATAACAACCAGAAAGTTTTCTTCATCACAGGAGCGAAGAGTGCAGGAGGTGTAGCAAATTTATTATCTAAGAAACTGATAGATAAGTTTGGAAGTAGTAGTGTGTATGGCTATACATTCAATGCAGTATCAAGTATAAATGGCAATATGATACCAGAAGGAAAGAAGATACCAAACCTTAAATATAAATCCATAATGAATGTGTATAACGATGATGAGATAATGACAATGTTCACTAGTGAAGAGACAAACATGTATA
>JAFXWR010000090.1 GCA_017542725.1 Lachnospiraceae bacterium
AATACAGATGGAAGTATTACAGCAACCATGTATACGAAGGATACGTGTTTTACTCTCGACAAGTACACAACAGATGATAGCACTTCATATGGGCTTGTAGATACACCGAACCTTCTTAAAGAAATTCCAATAGTAGAGTTTGAACATACAGACAGAATGGGTGTATTTGAAAAAGTCATTTCTATTTTGGATAGAGCAAACGTTCTTAATTCAGACAGAGTAAATGATGTTGCACAGCACGTTCAATCTCTTTTGTGGATGCATAACTGCGTTGTTGATGATAAACAAGTAGATACACTCATGAAGAAGGGCGCAATAGCAACTAAGTCAAATGGAGAAGGTAAGGACGCTAAGATTGTTTATTTAGCACAAACCTTAGACCAAGCGCAAGTACAGACGTTTGCAGACTTCCTTTATAGACAAGTGGAAGAGATAACATCAACTCCATCGTGGCAGGAAGCGAGTGGCGGTTCGACTACAGGCGCAATGCAACTTTCAAATGGTTGGCAGAGTTTGGAACTATCTGCTAAAAGCGTAGAACAGACTTTTGTAGAGCCAGAACAACAAATCTTAAGGCTTGTAGCAAAGATTATTGAAGATGATACAAGAGACTATACCAATATCAAGAAAGTAGATATTTCAGATATTGAAGCACACTTCACAAGAAATAAAAACTACGACCTTGTATCTAAAGCAAACGCATTAGCAACATTACTTAATTCTGGCGTTGATGGATTGTGGGCTTTCCAAACTGTAGGACTTTTCTCAGATTCCGAACAGGCATGGATAGATTCTAAAGACATTATAGATAAAGTTCAAAAAAAGATGGCTAAAGATGAGCCTAAACAAACTAATCCAAATAACGCAGATACAGACGAACAGGGTAATGGTGGAAAGAATAATGACCCTAAAGAGAAAGTAGAAGAGTCTGTTCAACCATCAGCCGTTGCACAAGTGGAGAATACCTAAGATATGAGTCCTCAATTATATTTTGCAGTAATGCTCATAACAAATCCACAAAAAGCTAGAAGGATTCTTTTAGCAGAAGAACTAGAAAATTGGTTTATGGATTTATTTGATGAAGAGTACGAGGACGTATTAGATGGCACATTTGCAGGTAAACAAGAAATTTATATAGACAAGATTGTAGACAAATATCTTGAAATAACAGATGTGTCAATGACAGCTACAGATGAATACTCCAAGGCTGTTATAGATAAAGCGGTAAAGACAGCTAGTGAGATACAAGATACCACATGGAAAAATCTTGTTACAGTTCCACTAAGCAAGACTAAAGATGAAGATTTTCCAGAGGATAGATTAGCTGAATTTATAAAAAGTGGCATAGCAATAGGAACAGCGTTGTTTGCTACGGATGGATTAAGAAGATGGCTCAGTAGAGAAAGAGCTAACTTAATTGCATTAAATGAAGCTAATTGGAAGTGGAATAACGAAGAGTTTTTCGATGCAAAACTAAGTAAGAAAACAAAGACTTGGCATACTGCATTGGATGAAAAGGTAAGAATGACACACATAGCATTGGAAGGTGTCACATTACCGATTGATGAATACTTTGATGTTGGTGGATATAAAGCCTTATACCCATTAGCAGAAACATTACCACTTCAAGAAACAGCTAATTGTAGATGCACATTGGAATATAAGTGATGTTCAAGGCTAAATAAGCCTTTTACATATAGAACATTAACAGACACTAGAGAAAGTGTATAAAATCGCTCTCGACTAGAGAAAGTCGAGGAAAATCTAAAATTCGCAAAGGAGAAATTGAATATGGAAGGTAATAACAATCAGAACGCTACTGTAAACCAGAACGCACAGGCACAGCCACAAGTACAGCCACAGGCTGAACAGAATGTACAGCCACAAGTACAGCCACAAGTACAGGCACAGCCACAGACAGATGATGGAAGTGCTGAACCTACCATTGCTGACCTTATGAAAGAAATTGCTGAACTTAAGGTGGATAACAGAAAGCTTAAGAAAGCTAACGACTCTCTTTCATCAGAAGCAAGCGGTCTTAGAAAACAAGTCAATGCAAAGTTGACAGAGGAAGAGTTAAGAGCGCAACAAAAATCTGAAAAAGAAGAGGAAACAGCAAGAAGGATTGCAGAACTTGAAGCAAAGGTAGCTCTTAATGATGCTACTAAGAGCTATATGTCTATGGGTATGCCAGAAGAACTTGCTACTAAGGTAGCACAGGCAGATGTTGATGGTGATAAAGACCTTGTTAATTCAAGTATCAAAACTTTTATGGATGCACAGGCAAAAGCCATTGAGGAAAAGGTTAAAAAAGAACTTTATGCTAAGATGCCAATTCCTGTTTCTGGAAATGGTGACGGACAGATTGATTACGACAAAATTTATCAAGAAAAGTTAGCTATGGGCGACCTTCAAGGTGCGGTACACGCACAGCTTATGGGGGCGCAACAAAAAGCTAATGCCTAATTTTTAAAGGAGGATGAAAAAATGGCAACAGCTATGAGTTTTGGTACACCCAATTTTAGCGGTATGTTGTTTAGAAAAGGCGTTGAGGAAACACCATTTTCAACAATCATCGGTGCAGGAAGAGGTATTACCAATCACGTAGAGTTCACATGCGGTCAGTATTACAACTCTATTCAAGGTTCACAACCTAACATTTCTGAGTCAGCTTCACTTACTGCTCCAGAAGCATTAGTAGCTACAAGAAGTCAGCTTACAAACGTAACTCAGATTTTCCAAGAGTCTGTATCAGTTTCTTATGCAAAAGAAGCTAATATGGGAACAATGTCTGGAATTAACGTTGCAGGACAGCAACCAAATCCACAGAGCGAATTAGAGTTCCAGATTTCAAGAGCTATGTCTAAGATTGCACAGGATATTGAATACACATTTATCAACGGCGTATATCAGAAGGCAACAACTGATAACGAAGTTAATAAGTCAAGAGGTATCCTTACAGCTATTACAACTAACAACATCAATGCAGGTGGTGATGGCATGAGCCGTAGACTTATTGCTAAAGCTCTTATGGCTATCTCACAGGCAGGTGGTGACATTTCCA
>JAFXWR010000091.1 GCA_017542725.1 Lachnospiraceae bacterium
AAAATATAGAGTTTTGGCCATTGATTACCCTGGATTTGGAGAGAGTGATAAACTTAAAACAAGTTTTTGTGTTGATGACTACTGCGACATAGTTGTAGAGTTTCTTAAAAAACTAAATATTGATAAGGTTATCCTTGTAGGTCACTCATATGGTGGTAGAATTATATTAAAACTTAATAATAGAAAAGATTTGCCATTTGTGATAGAAAAAAATGTATTGATTGATGCTGCAGGAATTATAGATAAGAAAGATATAGTTGTAAAAATTAAAATAGTAATATATAAATTTTTTAAGAAGATATTTATTAGTTTGCCAATAAGCAGTGAAAAAAAAGATGAGTTTGTAATGAAGCTTAGAAAGAAATTGGGATCAAGTGATTATGGCACAGCAAGTAAAGTTATGCAGGAGACACTTGTGAAATCTGTAAATGAAGATTTGACATATTGCTTGGATAATATGAAAGAAAGCCTGATAATATGGGGAGATAGGGACACAGCTACTCCTATGTGGATGGCTAAGATAATGGAAGAAAAAATAAAGAATTCGGGACTTGTGATATTAAAAGGGGGACATTTTTCTTATATAGATGACCCAAATACATTTTCAAGAGTGATAATTTCGTATTTTAAATTATAATGAATAGTATAATATCAAAAATTAATATTGAACTTAAGAAAGTTTTCAAAGAGCATGGCTTTGACGAAGCTCAGGCTTATATTTCGATTTCAAATAGACCAGAGCTTGCTGACTATCAGATAAACTCTTGTTTTAATATAGCAAAATCAATTAAAAAGAATCCTGTTGAAGTGGCTGGAGAAGTTGCAAATCTAATTAAAGATTTAAATATTGATGGAGTGAATGCATTTACAAAATGCGAGTCATGCCCACCTGGATTTGTAAATGTAAAATTAAATGATAATCTTTTGTTTTTAAGTGTAAATGATATTTTGAGTGATGAGAACCTTGGTATATCTGGAACTGATATATTACCAGGAGATGCACCAAAATGTATCTTACTTGATTATGGCGGTGCAAATGTAGCTAAACCACTTCATGTAGGACATTTAAGAGTAGCTGTAATTGGAGAGGCGCTAAAGAGATTATATAATCGTCTTGGCATAAAAACTATATCAGATGTACACCTTGGAGATTTTGGTCTTCAGATGGGACTTGTCATAGAACAACTTAAAGATGACAATATGGTTGATAATTTTACTATTACTGATTTGGAAACTATCTACCCTAAGGCATCTCTTAGAGCAAAGGGCGATAAGACTAAAAATATAGATCCTGATTTAGAATTTAATGAGAGAGCACACGAGGCTACAAAAAAGTTACAAAATGATGTTGAACCAGAAACTTCTATTTGGAAAAGAATATTAAAAATTAGCATAGATGATTTGAAAGTAAGATATGCGGCACTAAATGTTTTCTTTGACTATTATTATGGTGAGTCAACTGTAAAAGATATCATGGGACCTATGGTCGACGATATGATAAAAAAAGGAATTGCCTATGAATCAGAAGGCGCATATGTAGTTGATGTCAAGGAAGACAGTGATAAAAAAGAAATGCCACCTTGTATAGTCAAAAAAAGTGATGGTGCAGTGCTCTATGCCACATCTGACCTAGCAACCATTAAATTTAGAGAAGAAAATTTTGATGCAGACGAATATGTATATGTTGTTGACAAAAGACAAAGTCTACATCTTGAACAGTGTTTTAGAGCGGCAAAAAAAGCAGGTCTTTTGAAACGAGATAAGAAATTTTATCATGTTGCAGTTGGCACTATGAATGGTGCTGATGGCAAGCCATTTAAATCAAGAGACGGTGGAGTTGTTAAGTTAGAAACTCTTATAAATGATGCAAAAGTCAAAGCTCTTAAACAATTAAAAGAAAATGAGAGAGATCTGACTGGACTTAATGAAGATGAGATAGCAGAGAAGATAAGTGTTGCAGCACTTAAGTATGGGGATTTGTCGAACAGCCCTACTCGTGACTACGTGTTTGATATAGAGAAGTTTTTATCATTTCAAGGAAATACTGGTCCATACATTTTATATACTCTTGTAAGAATTAAGTCTATATTTGATAAATTGGGCTCATATAAGGCTGATCTAAAACTTAAAGCAGATTGTGATGATATAGTTCACAATATTTTTCTAAAAGCTATAAGGTATGCTGATATCTTAATTGATGCATATAAAAATTATGACACTAGTATCATTTGCAAATATATCTATGAATTGTCAAATGATTTTAATTCATTCTATCATGACCACAATATAATAAGCGAGTCAGATGACAATAAAAAGAGCCTATATATTATGATTTGTAATATTGTTGATAGAATTATAAGAGATTCTTTGAATATATTGGCTATAGAAATACCTGAGAGAATGTAGTTGACATACCGGAATTGTCTTGAATTATTGACTAAATATATCTATTTTGATATAATATAGTATATAAGCAAGACAGGGATTGTTTTGCTTTTTATTTTTAGTGTTTTTGGAGGCTATATGAATATTCTAAAATTTGAGTCAGGAGAATTGACATTTGGAGTAATTAAGATGCCGCTTATGATTGTAATCGTAGTTGCAATATTGGCACTCTTATTTGCTTTCGTACTATCAAATTTAGTGTCAAAGGAAGATGAAGGCACTGATAAGATGAAAGAAATATCTGCAAGCATAAGAGAGGGTGCGAAGGCATTTTTGTTTGCAGAGTATAGAATATTGGCTGTAGTAATCGTTGTATTATTTGTAGCTATAATGATGTTTACAAGTACAAGTACTGCGCCAGGAATTTTATCTGCAATTAGTTTCCTAGTTGGAGCTTGCTTCTCAATTTTGGCTGGATATTTTGGTATGAATATTGCCACTAAGGCAAATGTTAGAACTGCAAATGGAGCTAAGACAGGTGGTATGAATAAAGCACTACTTGTTGCATTTCGTGGTGGTTCTGTCATGGGTATGTCTGTTGTAGGATTTGGATTGCTCGGATGTGCAGCAATCTATTTTGCTACAGGTAATTCAGAAATATTGACTGGTTATTCATTAGGAGCATCAACTATTGCTCTTTTTGCAAGAGTTGGTGGTGGTATATACACAAAAGCTGCTGATGTAGGAGCAGACATAGCTGGTAAGACTATAGAAGATTTGCCAGAAGATGACCCAAGAAACCCTGCAGTTATTGCTGACAATGTTGGTGATAATGT
>JAFXWR010000092.1 GCA_017542725.1 Lachnospiraceae bacterium
AATGTAGATTGGGTAAAGAGAATTGAAGAAGTGCAAGGTCAGTATGATGTAGTTATATTTAACGTTGGTTGCTTGAATAACTTCGTGGCTAAGATTTTATTCAATTCGTTTGCGAATATAATGACAGGTCATATTATTGTCAAAGGGTCACCAATTAATTTAAGAACTGTAATACTTTTGTTGACAGGCTTTATTGACACCAAAGTATTAAAGAATATCTTTGTTTCTTGTGTAAACTTTGACACAACATCAGCTAGACCTCTTTATCAGAAATTAACGCAGAAGTGTCAAGCACAAATACTAAAGGATGCTGATTTACTGAGACTATAAGGAGGTTAGTGATGGGAAGTGGTAACATGAGAGCGCAATTAAGTTTATTGTTTACAGATGAAGAACTGTACAAGAACTTTATTGTGCCTATGAAAAACGGAAGAATGTTGCACTCTATTATCCTCAAATGTTTAACAGCGTATTATTATAATCCAGAGGTACGAAGCCAGATAGAGGGTATTGAAATTAACAATACAAGTACAGATGGTGAAGTACATATAAGTAATCAACAAGAGAGTATAAATGAGATACGTAATCTGTTAACTATGCAAAGTTTTATGACTCAAGAATTATCAAATTCTATGGAAGATGGCATAGATGAAATGGGAGATATTCTTGACCAAGTTAATAAACGAGCAGAGGATAGAGGCTTTACGCAGACAAAAACAAATGAATATGGTTCTACTGTATTTAGGATAGCTGTAAAAGATAGTAATAATTCAGCAGGTGATTCAGTAAGTGAACAAGATTTACCTACGTTTGAAGATGTTACTAATTCTTTCCAAAAGATGCAGAAGATTATCGGTCTTTTTGAAAAGAGTGGTATGTTGGAACAATTACAGGCTAGTATAGAAGAAGATGAAAAAATGGGTACAAATGATACTTTTGCAGATGATGTAGAAGATGTTGGAGAACCTGTTGAAGAGCCTGTAACAGAGGTAGAAGAAAAGCCTATTGAAAAACCTAAAACAAAGAAACCTACAGTAAAGAAGGGTAAGAAACCTGTAGTGGAGGAAGTAGAGGAAACTCCTACTGAGCCAGAGGTTGAGGAAGTTAATGTTGGCGAAGCTAAAGCTTCGATAGATGAATTATTAGGTAGTTTATAAGGAGAATGAATTATGGGATTGAAACCTAAGAATAATAATGGAAATACACAGATACCTAATCAGTATCAACAGAATGTATATCCGCAGCAGAATACTAATTCTAATCCTAATCAACAGTTGATGCCTAATGGAATGACTATGGAACAGTATCAACAGATGATGGCGCAACAGAATCAGCAAATGCAACAGCAGATGCAGGCACAGATGGGTCAGCAAATGGGAGGTACAGAATTTGTACCTCCTACAAATGATGTTTATACAAATGAGTTTGAGTCAGATGTAACACCTAAAAAGAAGAAATTTCCTATTCTGTTAATTATTCTGTTAGTTGTAGTTGTTGCTATTGTAGGATTGATTGTTGTAAAGAAGAAACAAAACCAAGACGCTTTGAATGAACAAGCACAAGCAGAGCAAGCTGCCTTACTTGCAGAGCAACAGAGTAGTTCAGCTTACACTAATTTGCAAAATGCATTGAATAATTTTAATGCATATACAGTAGATGAATGTGTAGGACCTGAGAATGCAGACTCTTATTTAGCACAGGAATGGGCTTATGTGAATGAAGTTACATTGAAACAAGAGTTTATTCAAAAGGTATGCTCACAGGTAGATTTTATCAATACAGAAACAGATGGAGAGGTCGGCTTAGTTACTGTAAGTGTACCAGATTGGGCGCAAGTTACTGAGAGTATTGTAGACGATAAAGATTATATCTTACAGTTGTATAAGTCTGCAGGCTTTGATGAAAAAACAGATTATACCTTTGATGAAGATTTGTTTAAGCTATTCTGTCAATGGTTGATAGATAGAGGGTATCATAATGTAGCATTACCTAGTAAAGAGGTTGTAATACATTTACCACAGGCATCAAATGCGACAGGAAATCGTATTATTGCAGATGATAGTGAACTTGATAATGCTTTATTTGCTACTGATGACTTACATAATGCTATGCGAGAATTTTCAAAGATTTGTGTAGAGTTTACTGGTGTAGGTTATGAAACTTATACTGAGAAACAAGAAGTACATAATCCAGATTATGACGCATGGTATGAGGTATTCATAAAGTATTATGAAGCAGATAATGGTAAGTTTAATCCAAAGACTTCTAAATGGGAGCCTTGGTACGTCCGTGATGAGAATAATAATCTTGTATTAGATGAAAATGGACAGAAGATTGTAAATTATTATTCTGTCAAAGATGAAAACGGAAATGACTGGATTCAGCCAGCAGAAACTATACTTGAAGATGTTGAATTGCAGAGAGAAATTGAAATTCCTTGGGAAGAGGAAAGAGGAATTCCTTATGGAATAATTGGTACTTATTATATTCAGCATGATTATACTGGTGTTTATGATACAGTATTTAGAATAGGTGATGGTTCTATTGAAAGACCTGCAGGTTTTGGAACACCTATTGTAACTTATATCAAGGATATAGATGGTAAGTATCATGCGGTTAAGGTAGCTTTAACAGGTTATTGGGTAGAGCAAGAAGCCATTGATTATGTTGAGGCTTTTAGTGATAAGAATAGAGGATTTACGGTATCTTCACCTGTTCAGTTGATTTGTTTTGAGTTGACAATTCAGAACTTAGAGGATGAACCTTTTGCATTTAATACAACAGAGATGTGCTTGTGTAATAGAAATGCAAATGTAAGTAATAGAACAGGTACGTTATATGGTTTTTATGATTGTGGAATACTTGAACCACATAAGACAGTTAAAATAAATGATTGGTACTCATCAACAGAGTTGATGCAGAAGTATGTAGCATGGGGTAAGTCCTTTGGACGTACTTATCCATTAGTTTATTTCGATTGTTTAGCTGGAACAGGTGATGTGCCTAGTTATAGTGCTTATACACAGTATGCAGGTCAGCCTGAAATCACAGAGGCAAATGAAGATTATTAATGTTATAAGTCAAGCGTATAGCATAAAACCTATACGCTTGATGTAAAAGAGAGAGGTACAAATATGTTTATTAGAAGTCAAACAGATGATAGACGAGTAATTATTTTGGATATTAGCCATTTGTTTTACAAATACGCATGGGGTGGCGCAAGTTCATTGTCTGTTACAATGATGGATATGAATGGTCAGCCTGTTGTTGTAGATACTACATTACCGTCTTATAGTATCAAGCAAGTGCATAATTGGGCTTTAGGTGGTAAAAATCCTATGGTTGTTTGCTTTGATAGTAAAGGAGCAACAGTAAGTAGAAAGGGTTATTTCATAAAGCACAAAGATGTATTATTGAAAAATGCTAAAGATGATAAGGGTTTTGGCTATAAAGCAGATAGACAATTCCAAAATGATTCTTTTTATAGGGGTTGTGAAGATACCCTTAGATTGTTGCATTACGGTGGTGTAATGTGTTTGCGTGGTGACGGTTATGAAGCAGATGATTTGATTTGCGCAGCGGTAGCCAAGGCAAAAGAAGATTATCCTAATTTACCTATTGATGTAATCACAGGAGATGCGGATTTATTACCTCTTGTAGATGACCAAGTAAGTGTCTTTTTACGTTCAGTAAAGAAAACATGGGCTGAATCACCTGAGATTGAGAAGAAACATTATGTACAGGTAACACCTAATAACTATCAAGAATACGTACAGGGATTGAGTTCATTTAAGAATTTGTATGTGCCTTATAATACTGTTTTATTGACTAAGTTGTTAAGGGGTGATAAAGCAGATAATGTACCTACATGTCCGGGAATTACGCCTAAAAAATATAAGAAGTTGTTAGAGGATATGGTAGCAGATGGTATAGATTTGGCTACACTTTGCTATTATGATAAGCCAACAGAAACAATTTGTTATAGAGCAAATGAACAGCCTATACCTCCAGAACTGTTAGATAAAATTCCTAATGAGCAGAAAATGATAAAATTCGGAGAACCTCCGTGTATCACAAGACTTTGCAATATTTTATCTAATTATCTTGAGCCAGACCAAGTAAATTTTGTAAGAGTAGTTTATAACGGTATTAATTTGAATTGCGCTTACACAGGTTTAGGCGATACACTTAATCGTAGACCTGCCAAGATAAGAGACCATATTAGAGGGTATAATGCAGCAAATTTGCAGACTGCCGTATCAACTTATCAGATTAGACTTAAGACATTTTAATACTTATATTATGTTAATATTTTTTAAGTTGCTATAATTTTTGTTTATATTATTTTGAAAAAAGTTTAATTTCTTTTATAAGATAAGTAGAGTTATATTCTTATATTTTTGCATATAGCAGAGGAGGAAATTAGACTTATGGCTTCTCATGTAGATGACTTAGATAAGTTATTTTATAACGAATTTCATGAGATGATGAATGGTTTAGCCATGAAACATCCAAAGG
>JAFXWR010000093.1 GCA_017542725.1 Lachnospiraceae bacterium
ACAAGATAGTAAGAGGAACAGGAGAAAAATCAATTTCTCGTATTAGTAATGCGGCAGAGTTATACATACAAGGAAAATTAAATGTATCAAACAACAAGTTCATAAATGCAACAAATGGATTAACAACAATATCAGCAGGATTAGTAGTAGAGAGTGAAGGAAAAATAAAAGTAAAAGATGGTTCATTTAAGATTATGGATAATGCTGTTGATGGAGGAAGTGAAGTTGACATAGGAAATTATCCATATCAGATATACAGTAAGAATAGTGATGGATTCATAGTTCAAGAAAGAGGAAAATTTGATGTAGATAATACATTTGCGAAAGTATCATTTGATACAGAGGACGGACATGGAATCATATATAAAGACTGGACAGCTGAAAGGGTATCAAATGTAGATATAGCTATGCCAAAATTATTTGTAGCAGACCAAATAAAAGATAAAAAATTGATGGCATATAGATATACAAATGAGGGTGGAAGAAAAGATGTAATTATAGCAACAAATTCAAATCATGTAAGATACTTTAAGAATGCGCCTGTATATAAAGGAGTTACATATGAAGTAACAGGAGAGATGGAAGACTCTGTTATAGAAGGTGGCGAGGCAATACTCACAAGCAATAGTTATAAAGCAGATGGCTTCACATTTGTAGGATGGACAAAGGCACCAGCAAGTGCAAGTTTTGCAACAAAGGCAAGTGATGTAGAAGTTGATTATAAAGATAATGACACAATTAAGGGCATTGATGAGAACGAGGCTGAATTAAAACTATATGCAAGATGGAAAGTAGTACGGTATGAAGTAGAGTATGAGCCAGGAAACAAATCAGTAAAAGGAACAACAAAAGGAAGTGGTAAAGTTCTAGGCATAGATGAGATAATAGTAGCGAGTGAGAGCTTTATATATTCTGATGCATATAAATTCATCAAATGGGGCATAAGTAGAGTAGTAGTAGACGGAGTAGAGAAATCAACAAGTAGTAGTATTAAGTATTTAAAACAAGGTGAGAAAGCTAAATACATAACAGACATAGACAATTCAAAAGTATATTATAAAGGCTTATGGAATAAGGAAGAGGCCACTGTAATAATAGACGAAGAGAATAATGATGACGATCAAGAGTTCACAGAAGACGAGATAATAAATTATGATGATAACAATATCCTTTATAGTATCATAGGCACAATAAGCGAGATAGAGAATACTGATGACGGATATGAAGTAGTAGAAGAGAGAGGAGAAGATTTATTAAGTGATGAAGAGTTGTTAATTAAAGTTCCAAGAAATTCAACACTTAGTGAAGTTCTCGGAGATCTTTTAATAGAGAATGCTGAGTATATAAATATTCCTATCTATGATAAGAAATATACTATAGTAATAGACGACAATAAGCCAAGTGGAGCAAACGATAGTGATAAAGTAGTAAAGAGTAAAACAAAAGACACGATATATGAGAATGATAGAATTAAATTATTTGATGGTATCAACATATCACTTAAAGGATATAAGTTCAAAGGCTTTAGTAGCAAATCTGATGGAGAAGTAGAGTATAAAGTATCAGAGATAGTAAGAAAGTATAAAAATATTAATGATGCAAAGAATACGAATGTAAAAGCATTAAAAGCTGATGAGACAACAAGGGAGATAAAATTATACTGTGTATGGGAAGCAATCACATACAATGTAGTATTTGATAGAGGAAATACACAAGCAAATATCAGAGTAAATAAGGTAGTATCAAATCCAAAAACATATGGAGTTTGGTATGATGACTTAGCATTTAATGATAATTATACATATTACG
Source organism: Lachnospiraceae bacterium (assembly GCA_017542725.1). The sequence goes on from JAFXWR010000093.1 coordinate 1,810, forward strand.
GACATAACTTTAGATATTGGCAAGTAATGAAGGTAGTAGATAAAGATAATGTTGAAGTATATGGTTATCGTTATGAGAGAGCTACATTAACGAGTGCAAGTAGATATAGGAACTTAATAGACATAGATGGAGCAACAGTAACATTAAAAGCCATCTGGTCAGATACAGTATATACAATAAACTTTGATATAGCTACACCAAGTGGAGCAACAGTTAAATACTATGGAATGAATATACCAAATAAGACATTACTTCTTGATCAAGAGAGAGAGGCACCAAAAGTAACAAGTGTGTTAGATGGGTATGTATTTAAAGGTTGGGATACAATAAGGACAGTAGCAACACCTACATATATTCCAAAGAAGAGTAAGATATATGGACTTGGATATACATACGGAGAAACTGTAACACTTTATGGTATATGGGGCGAGGCTAATGCGAAGGTATATGTAGATGAAGAAGATGGTGGAGATGGAGAGGAGCATAGTGCTGATGAAGAGTTAGAAGATCCAATAGAGCCACACGACACAGATGATGAAGGAAATGAGTTTAGCCATTATATCATAGCAAGTAGAAGTGATATGTATGGAGAGGTTATAGAGGAAGAAGGGCTTACAGATGAAGAGCTTCTTGCTAAATTTGGAGGAGAGACAGGACTAACACTTTCTGAAGCACTTATGGAAAATCTTGACCAAGGCTCTACATATAAGGCTATACCAATATACAAGAATACACATACAATAGTAATAAATGATAACTTACCAAAGACAGCAGATAGTCAAGTAGTTAAGAATAAGGATAGAGAGACAGTATATCTTGATGATAGAAATGAGTTATTTAAAGATTTAGATATTAAATTAAAAGGACATAAGTTCAAAGGCTTTAGTGATAGTGCTAATGGAAGCTTAAAATATGAAAAAGGCGACATTGTCCGTATATATGGAAGAGAAGATAATAATAGTAGTGACAATGTAAAATCATTGATACCTAACAGTAGTAAGGTAGTAAATTTGTATTGCATATGGGAGCCTATCACATACTATGTAGTATTCAGTAAAGGTGTATCAAATGTACAAGAGAGAACAGCAGGAGGAAAGAATAACGGATTTAATAGTAAGAAGACATATGGAGTAGAGTATAAAGACTTATCATGGTCATCAAGTTGGGGATGGTCAGGACATAGTGCAGCATATTGGCAAGTAGACAGTGTAGCTAAGAAAAATGGAGAAGAGCTTTACGGATATGAATTTGATAAGACAAGATATAATTTCAATGCTTCATATAAGAACTTAACAGACATAGATGAAGCGACTGTAACACTTAAGGCTATATGGACAAATAATCATTATACAATTAACTATGTAAAGAATAGACCAGAAGACGGAGAAGTCATAGTAGATGCTGAGATGCCAAGTAGTGTAAGAATAGATAGTCAAACAGTATTAATAGCAACAGGAAGCAATACAGTAATTAAGGACTATATATTTAGAGGATGGGATAGAAATAGCTTAGTATCAACACCAAGTTATCCTGTTGGAAGTGAGATGTATGGACTTCTTAATGAGTTTGATAGTGATAATGACGAAATATCATTATATGAGATATGGGCACATCCTGTAAGTAAAGTATTATTACCAACTAAGGAAGATGAGTATGAGGAGTATGATGTAACAGAGGATTTACCTGCACCATTTAATAGACAAGATGAAGAAGGAAATAATTTCTTATATTACA
>JAFXWR010000094.1 GCA_017542725.1 Lachnospiraceae bacterium
ACAATATTAAGCCACAACTTAAAGACTTTGAAAAAGAAATGGGATTCTATAAAGAACAAGATGAAGATGTATTGTCTTATGCATTATTCCCTGCAGTTGCTAAAGAGTTTTTTGAATATAGAATGACAAAAAGGACAGGCGTAGATTCTACACTTGTTGATAGAGAACAGGCAGTGTATCCAATACAATAATTTTAAGGAGATTACTTAATATGAAAGGAATAATTCTTGCAGGTGGATCTGGAACTAGATTATATCCACTTACTATGGTTACTTCAAAACAATTACTTCCTATATATGATAAACCGATGATTTACTATCCGCTGTCAGTACTTATGGGAGCAGGAATCCAAGATATACTTATTATTTCTACTCCACAAGACACTCCAAGGTTTAAGGATTTACTTAAAGATGGTAATCAGTACGGTATTAATTTGTATTATAAAGTTCAACCAAGTCCTGATGGTTTGGCACAGGCGTTTATAATAGGTGAAGATTTTATCGGAAATAACACTGCTGCCATGATCTTAGGTGATAATATATTTTATGGTCATGGATTTACTGCTAAGACAAAGAAGGCAAGTGAGATAAAAGATGGAGCAACAATTTTTGGTTATTATGTAGATGATCCGGAAAGATTTGGAATAGTTGAGTTTGATAATAACGGCAAAGCTATAAGCATAGAAGAAAAACCTGAAAAGCCAAAGTCAAACTATTGTGTAACTGGTCTTTATTTCTATGATAATAATGTTGTAGAGTATGCAAAGAGTTTAAAACCATCTAAAAGAGGCGAATTAGAAATCACAGATTTAAATAGAATATATCTTGAGAAAAATAATTTGAATGTAGAATTATTAGGTGCTGGATTCACTTGGCTTGATACAGGAACTCACGAGTCTTTAGTTGAGGCGACTAATTTTGTGAAAACAATAGAAGACCATCAACATAGAAAAATTGCATGTTTGGAAGAAATAGCATATCGCAATGGTTGGATTGATGATAATAAAATGCAAGAAGCATATGAAATATATAAAAAGAATGAGTATGGAAAATATTTAAAAGACGTTCTTGATGGAAAATATATTAAACAAGTATAAGTTGGGAGGCTTCTTATGAATATAATAGTAACAGGTGGAGCAGGATTTATTGGCGGTAATTTTATGCATTATATGGTGAATAAGTATCCAAATGACAATATCATTTGTATAGATTCACTTACTTATGCTGGCAATATGGAAACTTTGGAACCAATTAAAGATAAACCTAATTATAAGTTTTATAAAGTAGATATTACTGACCGTAAGTCAATTTATGAAATATTTGAAAAAGAAAAACCTGATTACTGTATAAATTTTGCAGCTGAATCACATGTAGATAGGTCGGTTGAGAATCCGGAAATATTTTTAAAGACAAATATTTTGGGAACTCAGGTTTTGATGGATGCATGTAGAAAATATGGAATTAAAAGGTATCATCAAGTATCTACTGATGAAGTATATGGAGATCTTCCACTTGAGAGATTAGATCTTCAGTTTGATGAAACATACCCTATAAAGACATCAAGCCCGTACTCTGCTTCAAAGGCATCAGCTGATTTATTAGTTATGGCATATCATAGAACTTTTAAACTGCCATGCACTATTAGCAGATGCTCAAACAACTACGGACCATATCATTTTCCTGAAAAATTGATTCCGCTTATGATTAGTAGAGCACTAAATGACGAGAAACTTCCTGTCTATGGCGAAGGGAAAAATGTTAGAGATTGGCTTTATGTAGAAGATCATTGCCGTGCTATTGATATGATAGTAAGAGATGGAAGAGATGGAGAAGTGTATAACGTAGGCGGACATGAGGAAAAGGCAAATATAGATATAGTAAAGCTTATTCTTAAAAAACTAAATAAACCAGAGTCACTCATTGAATTTGTAAAAGATAGACCTGGTCATGATCTTAGATATGCTATGAATCCAGCTAAACTTGAAAAAGAGTTAGGCTGGAAACCTTCTGTTACATTTGAAGAGGGAATAGATAAGACGATTGCCTGGTATCTCAATAATAAACCATGGTGGGAACATATAATTAGTGGCGAATATCAAAAATATTTTGACAAAATGTATAGTTATAGAATGGAAAAATAGGATAGAGAATATTCATGGATAACAATATTAAGTATGTATTGGTGACAGGTGCCACAGGACAGCTTGGATCTGATATAGTTAAGGAATTAAATAGCAGAGGAATTCACAATATAGGAATAGGAAGTGCTGATTTGGATATAACTGATGATGAGGCTGTATTTAATTTTTTTAATTCGTATAAATTTGCCTACGTGATACATTGTGCCGCTTATACTAAGGTTGACATGGCTGAAGATGATAAAGATGCAAATTATTCTATAAATGTTCACGGAACTTCAAATATAGTTTCTCAGTGCTATAAATATAATATCCCGATGGTATATTTTTCTACGGATTATATTTTTGGAGGCGACGGAGACAAACCCTATAAAGAAGATGATAATGCAAATCCTTTGGGAGAATATGCAAATGCTAAATATCAAGCAGAACAAGAAGTAAAAAAACTTGATAGGTATTATATAGTTAGAATTTCTTGGGTATTTGGAAAAAATGGCAATAATTTTATAAAAACGATGATTAAATTGTCTGAGACAAGAAAAGAATTAAACATTGTTTCTGACCAGATAGGTTCACCAACATACACTGTTGATCTTGCAAGTGCTGTTGTAGATATGATTGGCACCGAAAAATATGGAGTATATCATTTGACGAACGAAGGATATGTATCATGGGCTGACTTTGCTAGAGAAATCTTTAAAAAGACAAATAGAGATATAGTAGTTCATGATGTAACGACTGAAGAATATAATGCAAAAGCAAAAAGACCTAAAAATTCAAGACTTGATAAATCAAAGTATTTAAATGCTGGATTTAAAAAGATGCCTACTTGGCAAGATGCACTTGATAGGTATTTAAAAGAGATAAATGTTTTGTAGGAGAATATATGGGAAGATATTTCGGAACGGACGGATTTAGAGGCGAAGCAAATGTGTCACTAACTGCTGACCATGCATTTAAAATTGGAAAGTTTCTTGGATATTACTATAGCAAAAAGAATAAGAATTGCAGAATAGTAATTGGAAAAGATACAAGGCGTTCAAGCTATATGTTTGAGTACGCGATAGCAGCTGGCATCACATCTACAGGTGCTGATGCATATTTACTTCATGTCACTAGTACACCATCAATAAGTTATGTGGTTAGGACTGAGCAATTTGATGTAGGAGTTATGATTTCTGCATCACATAATGTGTATAGTGATAATGGTATAAAGTTAATAAATTCAAATGGTGAGAAACTTGAAGAAAGTGTGACTGATATCATAGAAGATTATCTTGATGGCAAATTGCCAGAGGTTCCATATGCTACTAAGACTGATATTGGAAGAACAGTTGATTATTTTGCAGGAAGAAATAGATATATAGGATACCTCATTTCAATTCCCATGAATAGTTTTAAAGATAAAAAGGTTGCACTTGATTTGGCCAATGGTTCGGCGTTTCAAATTGCAAAAAGTGTTTTTGATGCACTTGGAGCAGAGACATTTGTAATCAATAACAATCCAAATGGTTCTAATATAAATGACAATGCAGGTTCTACACATATAGAAGGACTACAAAAGTTTGTTATAGAAAATAATATGGATATAGGCTTTGCATATGATGGTGATGCTGATAGATGCATGGCTGTTGATGAAAAGGGAAATATAATAGATGGTGACAAGATAATGTATATCTGCGCCAAAGCAATGAAAGATGATGGTAAATTAAAGAAGGATACAGTGGTTACTACAGTTATGTCGAATTTAGGTCTTTATAAAGCATTTGACAAAATAGGGATAAAATATGAAAAGACAGCAGTTGGCGATAAATATGTTCAAGCTTGCATCTCGGAAAATGATTATTCTTTTGGCGGAGAACAATCTGGACACATAATTTTTGCAAAACATGCTAATACGGGAGACGGTGTGTTGACATCTCTTAAACTAATGGATGTAGTAATTGGTAAAAAGACAACACTTAGTGAACTTGCAAAAGATGTTGAATTATATCCACAGTTACTAAAGAATGTAAAAGTCAATGATAAAAATAAGTGTATGGAAGATAAAGATGTACTTGATATAAAATCGACGGTAGAAAAGGAACTGGGTGATGAAGGAAGATTATTACTTAGAGCATCTGGTACTGAAAATGTTGTAAGAATAATGGTTGAAGCAAAGAGCAATGATATGTGCAAAAAATTTGTAAAAGATATAGAGAATGTTATTATTAAGAAAGGTTATGCTGTATAATGCTTAGGGTGATACTTACAAGTTTAATTGTGTTTTTTGTATCACAAAGTATAAGTGTCGGTAAAATACAATTGTTACCAAGAAGGAAAGAGATGACCATATATAATTTTTTGGTAGTTTTTTGTTTTTACTCATTTTTTAATATTTTCATATTTAATTATCAAATTAATTTTCTGATTACTATTACATTTTTTTTCTTTATTTCACTTGTAATGTATTATGTGCATGAATTCAGGGGTACGAATATTAATCTTTCAGATATTTTATCATTAAATACTGCAAAGGAAGTTGCAAGTGGATATAAATATGAAATTAAGCCTTTGTTTGTAATAGTTTTTGTATTTATTGTTGCCGAATACATATTACATATTTTTGTATATAAAATTAGCTTGGTTGTAGTATTTGAACAAAAGCTTAACACGAATATTAGTCGTTATGTTTTTTTCTGGAATGAGATTTTTCAAATTATGTGTTTCTTATTATCTTTTTTCTTTATAAAAGATAAGATATCACAAAAACAATATGATTACTCTCTAAATGCTGGTGAAAATGAAGGATATATATATAATTTCTTTTCATCTATGCCGATTTTTTATAGAAGTATAGTCGATTCCACCAGCTCTGAAAAAACGGCGCTGGATTTTATCAAAACAGTATTTAGAATTGCTAAAGAAAATATTAAGAATAAAAACACAAAAAGTGCACACGATTATGTTACAATTTATAATAGCAAATTCAAGAATTATACAGTTAAGAATCCAGAATCACCTCATATACTGGTTATAATGAATGAGAGTTTTGGAACTGCACATAGAAGAATAAATACAAATATGGCAGTAACACCATATTATGACACATTAACAAATGTTACTAAAGGAAATTTATATGTCAATACTTTTGGCGGAGGGACAGCTAATACTGAATTTGAATTTTTAACCGGTATGACCATTGGTAATTATCCTTACCCAGTGATGCCATATAATAACTTTGTAAAAAGAGAAAAGTATAGTTTAGCAAGATATTTTAATAATCTGGGATATAAAACAATTGCCATGCATCCTTATACCGCTACAAATTATCATCGAGACAAAGTTTATAAAAGGTTCGGATTTGATGAACTTTTGTTTTTCAAAGATTTTAAAAATAAAAAGTATGTCAGAAATTTCGTTAGCGATAGATCAATGTACGAGGAAGTAATTAGGAGATTTAGAAATGTAAAAGAAAGTGGACAAAAAATGTTTTTATTTGGCATTACTATGCAAAACCATAGTGGATATAAAGACTTTGCTGGCGCGGAAGTATTATCTCATATGACAAACTATAAGGAGAGAGAATCTGTTGATGCATATTTGTCACTTATGAAGATATCTGATGAGGCAATTGAACTATTGATAAATTATTTTGATAGCGTAGAAGACCATGTTATTATTTTATTCTTTGGTGATCACAATGCAAGCTTTGGAACGGAAATAAACAAGATAGTTTATGAGCAAGGTTTAAATTATGAGTGCACAAATGCGTATATGACTCCGTTTTTTATTTATGATAATAAAAATAGGAGAGAAGAGTTTATTGACGCTATATCTGTAAATTTTCTAAGTATAGAGTTACTTAAAAAGGCAAATTTGCCTCTTGATGCATTACATGACATGTTAAACGAATTATATAAAGAGTATTCAGTTTACAATTATCATAAAGCCTTAAAAAGAGATGATAATAAGCTTTGTGATATACCATATGATAAATTTATGAGATTAGAAAAGGAATATCTTAAGTAATGATTATATATTTTGATAATTCAGCTACGACTATTGTCGATAACGACGTGATAAAGTCAATGAATGATTTTAATGATAATTATTATGCCAATCCGTCAGCATTGCACCATTTTGGATATATTGTTGAAGAGAAAATAAAAAAATGTAGCGAAAGTATTGCAACTATATTGAATTGTGATAGGTCAGAGATTATATGGACATCAGGTGGAAGTGAAAGCAATAATCTGGCAATTAAAGGGTACATTGATGCACATAAAAGAACAGGGAATAGGATAATCACAACAAGTATTGAGCACCCATCAGTATACAATGTGTTCAAAAAATATGAAAAAGATGGTTTAGATGTAATCTATCTTGATGTTGATGAGAATGGACATATTAATATTGATCAATTAAAACAAGTTATAAATGATAAAACTATATTTGTATCAATAATGTATGTCAATAATGAAATTGGCTCGATACAAAACATTGATGAAATAGGAAATATTATTAAGCACTTAAACAGTAAATGCGCATTTCATGTAGACTTTGTTCAAGGTTTTTCTAAGTATAAGATTGATGTTAAAAAAAGCAAGATTGATTTCTTATCTATCAGCGCTCATAAGTTTCATGGACCAAAGGGAGTAGGAATCCTATACAAAAATAAGGATTTATGAATTGAGCCATTGATATTAGGCGGCGGTCAACAGCTGGGACTTAGAGCAGGAACCTTAAATACTATAGGAATAGTTGGGACAACTGTAGCGGCAGAGAATGCTTATAAAAGTCTAAATGAAGATATACGTAAACTTAAAGAACTTAGAGACTATGCAATTGATGAACTATCCAAAATTAATGATAAATATGGTATAATATCTTTCAATACATGTAAGGATGAAACTTTTGCGCCACATATAGTGTCAGTTAGTTTTAAAGGAATTAGGGCAGAAGTAATGCTACATGCACTTGAAGAAAAAAACATATATGTTTCTGCAGGATCTGCTTGTTCGTCGCATGATAAAACTTCAAGCAGTACTCTTAGAAGTATAGGACTTAATAAAGATATTGCTGAATCTACAATAAGATTATCTTTTGGTAAATATAATAAAAAAGAAGAGGTGGATTATTTTATCGACAAAATTGATGAGATTATACCAAAATTAAGGATATAATAATGTTTATAATGATTAGAAAAAAAATGAAAAAAACTCTATTATTAGCAATTTTTATTTGCTTTGCATTTTCATTGCCAAGTTTTTCCATGTGGGGAAAAACCGAAAAAGGTGGAATATATTGGTATGAAGCAGATGGGACAATAGCAATTGATGGTTGGAAATTGATTGATGATGATAATGATGGTATAGGATACTATTACTACTTTAATAAAAATGGATTTATACTGATAGATGATATAACACCAGACTATAAAATAGTAGATGCAAGTGGCAGAAGAATCGGATATGATGGTAATCCAGAGTCAAAAGCGATTGAGAAAATTGTATTTGAAGAAGTGGATTATGACAATTCAGTTTATAGTGCTGAAATATTAGAACAGATAAGAGCAGAACAAGGAATAGTTAGTGAAAATAAAGGTGCAATATCATCTGGACAATATTTATATGCTAAAGACCCAACAGTTTTTGATGGACCAAGTCCATCGGATAATCTTGTCATAGAGACGAATCCTGATGGAACGGCAAGGTATATTCTTGGACCTAATGTTGTTTTACGTAAGAAAAAAAATGAAAACCTTTATGATCCAATGATGGATAGAAATGCACCTGAGTATATAAAAGGTGGAGATAAATACAGCAAGAAGGTTAATGGAACAATTTTTAATAAGTCTAAATGGAAAGATGTAATGGCAATGAAGGGGACAGGAGCCACCATTGTGTTTGAAAATCCTAAACACAACTTTAATAAGATTAAAGGTAGAATTGCCACTCACTATTTTTCATATAGTGATAGAACTACAGTGTGTACATTTTATATTTATAATGAAGATGATGGTGAAGAATTGTATTCTACTTCTGATTTCAATTACAATTCTGGAGTATCTTTTGAGTGTGTATTCCCTAAGAAAGCATCAGCTATAAGGTTTGAACTTGAAGTTAATGGTCAATATCCGTCAAGAGTTTGTTATCTGAGAAACTGTGAATTTGGATTTGATAAGGAAGCCTATGAAGAAGAACTTTATGATGATGATACGGAAGCTGAATATAGACTTAGATATGGTACTGATTCAGAAGCTGAGTATTATGAAGAAGAGACTGAGGATCCACGACTTGAAATGATGGGAGAGGCTGCTTTGGAGGGTGAAGATCCTGGTGCACGTTATAGAAGGTTGAATAATATTCAAGATGAATATTATTGGGCAACATTTAGTTATGATGAAGAAGACGATAGTATTACTGATGCTATGAAGGCATCAATTTCGGAAGCAAAGAAAAAGCTTGAAGAAGAAGAGGAGAGGCAAAACAAAATTTCTGGTCCTGCATTTGATGAGAGGCTTAAAAAACAGACAGAGAGAATAGGACCAGATGGTTCATCAAGAATGATAGAAGCATCAGAAGTATCTGAAGGAGAATAATAGATGCGAGACCTTAGCTATTTGAAATTACTTTCACATCAATTTCCTAATCAAGAAAAAACTTGTGTTGAGATTGCAAATCTGAACTCTATACTGACACTTCCAAAGGGAACTGAGTTTTTTCTATCAGATTTGCATGGTGAACATGAGAGTTTTATTCATTTATTGAGATCGGCTTCTGGAGTTATAAGATCAAAAATTAAGTTTATATTTAAAGATGAAATGACTGATGATGAAATACTAGAATTTGCTAATATTATTTATTACCCTGAGGAAAAATTAGATTCTATAGATTTTAGCGATAAGACCACTTATGAACTACAAAAGACTATAATAATAAGGATTATTAAAGTTGTAAAGGATATAGCAAGTAAGTATTCAAAATCCAAGGTTCGTAAATCAATTAAGCAAGAATATATATATCTACTTGATGAGCTTTTGCTCAAGGATACTGATAGAGATAATGTAAAAAAAGAATTTTACTATGATGAGATAATTAATACTATTATAGAAATTGAACTTTCCAAACAATTTATAATAGAAATGTGTCATCTTATCCAAAAACTTGCAGTTGATACATTGCATATTGTTGGTGATATATTTGATAGAGGTCCAAGACATGACTTAATACTTGACGAATTAATCAATTTCCACAATGTAGATATTGAATGGGGTAATCATGACATAGAATGGATGGGCGCATCTCTCGGAAATGAAACTCTTATATTAAATGCACTTCGGATAGCGGTTAGATATAATTGTTATGATATGCTTGAAGATGGCTATGGCATAAGCCTTAGAGCGTTAAATGATTTTGCAGCAAGAATATATATGAATGATCCGTGCGAGTTATTTATGCCTAAAATACTTGATGAGAATAAATACGATGTAGTTAGACCGAGTTTGTCAGCAAAAATTCAAAAAGCACTTGCAATTATGCAGTTTAAAGTTGAAGGTCAGTTGATAAAAAGGCATCCAGAGTATGGTATGAGTGATAGAGTTATGCTTGAAAGAATAGACTTTAGTGACTTTACAGTAGATGTAAATGGAAAAAAATACAAATTGTTGGATAATAATTTCCCTACAATAGATGTTAAAAACCCATTAAAGTTAAATGATGAGGAAGAGGCACTTCTGAAATCATTAAAAGCTAGTTTTCTTCATTCGACAAAGCTTAAAGAACATATCAAATTTCTTTATGATAAGGGTAGCTTATATAAGATACATAATGGTAATTTACTATATCATGGCATTGTACCTTTTGATAAAGATGGAAAATATGCAGTGTTCAGTGGGTTTGACAATAAGCAATCGTTATCGGGCAAAGCTTTACTTGATTATTTTGATGATATTATAAGGAAAGCAAATAATGATTTCAAAATGCATAAGTATGACTCTGATAATATTGATGCGATGTATTATATGTGGTGTGGCAGGTTTTCTCCACTTTTCGGAAAAGACACTATCAAAACTTTTGAGCTTTATTTTGTAGATGATAAAGAAGTGCAAGTTGAAAATAAGAATGAGTATTATAAGCTCTATCAGGATGAAAGTGTAGTTATAGATATACTTAAAAACTTCGGGCTAAGTGAAACAGGGCATATTATAAATGGTCATGTGCCGGTTAAAGTGCTTAAAGGAGAAAGCCCTGTAAAAGCAAATGGAAGACTTTTTTTAATTGATGGTGGCATGTCAAAAAGTTACCAGAAAAGTACTGGGATAGCAGGTTATACATTGATTAGTGACTCTGTCCACCTTACTATAGCATCTCATAAGCCATTTGAAAAAGGTAAGTTTAATACACCTGACATTCAAGAGATTGAAAATATTGCTAAAAATGGCAGAATCCGTATAAGAGATATAGATAGGGGGAAGAAAATTAAAGCCCAAATTGAGGACTTAAAAGAGTTGTTATATGCTTATAGAAATGGTCTAATTAAAGAAGAATAATGAGCCTTAAGAGGCTCATTTTTATTAGACAAATTTTGAATTTAATCATATAATATACACAAAAAGGACATACTTTTTTTGTATTATTTTTGCATGATTTCTATTAAGTTGTACAAAAAATCTAATATTGTATGTATGATACTAATATTGGTTTTTTGCTGTTGCTTTGGCAACTATGGAAGGGCACTGAAAACTGAAAATGATAAAATTGATACATTAGTGTTATTAAAAATAATTGAGGATGGTGGCAATCTTGATACTAATGTAACAAGGGCAGAATTTTCTAAGATTATTATTAGAGCATCTGAAGATAGAAATAAGGTAGCGGATAATTTGTCGGAAGCAGTATGTAATGATGTAAGTATTGATACGCCATATGCAGCATATATCAATAAATCTTTAGAAAAAGGATATATGTTTACATATCTTGGTGGACTATTTAAACCATACGATTATGTTTGTTATAGCGATTTGACAAGAGCTAGCCTAGCGCTTCTATCTTATACAAATGATGACTTTAGAGGAAATCAAGTAGTTGGAAGAAACTTAAAATTTGAAAGTCTCGGACTAAACGAAAATATAGATAAAAAAGATTCAGAATTATTAACAAAAAGAGACATTATTAATGGAATATATAATACATTGAAAGAATACCCGAAAGAAAACGATAGTATCTATGGTACATTGATATTTGATAAACTAATTATTGATAGCGATAAGGAATTAAATGCTTCAGAATATAAAAATAGCAATGTAGAAGGTCCATTTGTAGTTAAAAGTATAGATGATATAAAAGCTCCATTTGAAATTACTAATTTAAATGTATATATAAATGCTTTAAGAGCAAAACCTGAAGATTTAAAAGATGATATAGTAAATTATGGATACGCAATTTATTATATAGATTTAGATAATAAGTCGGTATGTGCATACACTGAAAGACAGGATGTAAGTGCGCCTATAGAGGTTAGAAAAGGATATATATATAAAATTTACTATGCAGCATCAAATATGCTAGTGCCTTATAGAGTTGATATAGATAAATATAAGTACATGCTTGATAGCGAAGAAGTGAGATTTGCTTTTTCTGCAAATGGATATTTTAAAGAAGATGATTATATAATTTATTTGTGCAATAAAATGAATGATGTCACAAATGCCTATCTTGATGAGGATGGCAATAGAGTTAATAGCAATGAAGAGTCAGAACCATATAATGGTTCAATAATTATGGCATTTAGTTTAAGTGAAATAAAGTAATTTACTATAAGAAGAGGTATACAGATGATTAAAAAAATGAAAAAAATAATGTCGCTATTTCTAATTGTTTGTTGCGTGTTTGCAATGAACTCATATAGTTTTGCTGCTACAACTGCAGGACAGGAGATGAGAACGCAAGTTCTTTATCTTGCAGATATTATTACTAATGATAACTTCATGAATAATTTTGTTACAAGAGCTGAGTTTGCTCGAATGATAGTTAAGGCATCTAAGTATAAGGATAGTATATCGTACTCTGATGCAATCACTGCTTTTTCTGACGTAGATAGTAATAGCGAATATGCTTCGTATATAAAGTTGGCTACAAAAGAAGGATATATGGCATCATTCCTTGGGGGCCTTTTTAAACCAAATGATTTTATTACATATAAAGATTTAACGAGATCTTGCCTTGCGCTTTTAGGTTATGAAAATTCTGATTTTACTGGCAACCAGATAGCTGGAAGGTATGAACTATTTTGTTCGCTTAAGATGAATGATAATATTGATAAAAACATTAATGATTTTTTGACAAAGAAGGACTGCGTAAATGGTATATACAATATGCTTAAAACAAAAGGCAAGGGCGCAAATGCTGCATACGGAACTACAGTTTTTAAAGATATGTCTGTAAATTCTGATGGTGATTTAAATGCGACTGGTCTCACAAAGACGAAATTAGAAGGACCATTTATACTTAAGCGTGGAGAGGCATTTAACCTTGCAATTCCATTTGATATAGTTACTGCAAATATATTTATAAATGGTGTATCACAAACTCTTGAACAGACTATGAGAGAACTAAATAACATGGGATATCTTGTATATTATTATAATAAGACAACTAAGACAATATATGTTTATAAAGAAGGGACTACATTGGAATCATCGACTATGGTTAAAAAAGGTTATGTAAATCATATTTACTATAGTGCAAGTGATACTATAACTCCTACTCGCGTACAGATAGATCTCGCTTATTATACTTTATCTGGATCTGATGTAAAATTTGCTTTTTCCTATGCAGGAACGATACATGTAGGAGACCAGATTATATTCATTTACACTAAGAGCAGTACTGGCAATGATGAAGATGATTCAGGCGATGGTGAAGTTCAAACTATAGGTACAATTACCAACGCATACATATATAATTTAAACTATTAGGATTATGGAGACAGTATGAAATTTAGTCTGACAAATTTGAAAGATTTCTTTAACAAAAAGAAGAAAAAGGAAATCGAAGAAGTAGCAAGTGTTAATGCAGGTGAAGGAGCTGTGAGCTCTGACACTTTTGTGAAGACAAGTCTAAGTAGTGAAGATATAGAGGCTACGCAGGCTGCACACGATGAGATTAGAAATCAAAAACTTAAGAAACAAAGAATGATTAAAAAGATAATCATTGTTATTTTGATTATAGTTGCAGTAATAATAATAATAAGAGTTACAATGAATATGAGAAAGAAACAGGCTGAGAAAGCTGAAGTGATGAAAAATGTTTCTCAAGTGAGA
>JAFXWR010000095.1 GCA_017542725.1 Lachnospiraceae bacterium
ACTACAGTATATAAAGATGACAAGAAAGATGAAGAGAATACTAATAAGACTAATACAAATGATGCGAACACTGACAAGAAGTTAGCATATGAGCAGTATGATCCAAGAACTAATAAGTGGATTAATGTTTATATACAAAATGTCGATGTATCTGGTGTTGAAGATTTAGATGGAATGATAACTGAACTTAACAATGCTGCTGAGAGTATGAGGTAGTTTATGGTTAATATTTATATTGGAAACATAAGGCTTCCTGTAGTAGAGCCTACATTTGAGATAGAAGAAGTACACGATAATAGTGAGCATCAAATCGTAGGCTTTGGTGGTGTTAATCTTATTGGTAAAAGAGCACTTAAAACATTTAATTATAGTAGTTTCTATCCGAAGAGATATGATTCATCATATTGCAGTTTTAGAAACCTACTTAATCCTAAAGAATTTATAAGAAGAATACTTGCTTATAAGAATAGCACTAACTATGTAAGGCTTGTTATTCCATCATTTCTTATCAACGGATTATTTACAATTGAGGGATTTAATTATAAGCCAATAGATGGCACTGAAGACATCGGATACACAATATCAATGAAAGAGTATAGGTTACCTGAGATACCGACAACTACTTATTCATTTGAAATGTACAATGTTGAGTATGTTAAAGAAGAAAAAGTTGTGGTAGGGCAAAACTATGTAGTAAAGGATGGTGACACAATAGTAACTATAGCACGAAAGTTTAATATGACAGTTGCTGACCTTTATAATGACAATCAATCAACCATAGGGAACAATCCGACAAATGTTCAAGTTGGTATGAGCTTATGGATAAGAGGTAGTTAATGAGAATATTGCTTAAAAAGATATCAAATGGCAAAGATTATGACATAACACATTTATTAACTAAATATGAGTGGGGCGGATCAGTAGAAAAAGGTGTCCGCTCTTTTAGTTTTGATGTGATAAATGCACCATATGATAAAAACATAATGGAGTTGATTCCACCGATAGCAACTGGGGATTTAATTTCATTTTATACTGACCCTGACTATGCTGTGCCAAACTATCTACTTTTTTATGGTCAAGTTGAGAACATGGGAAAGAAAAGTAATAAAGGAACTATAAGTTATACTTGCCACGATATGCTCATTCACTTAACAAGGTCAGAAACAAATAGAACATATAATGAAACGGCTGAAGCTATAGCAATGAGTATATGCACAGAGTTTGGATTAACACCGATGTATATAGTTCCAACAGGAGTTAGTATTGGAAAGACGGTATTTGAAGACAAGACATACTTTGACATTATAAGTGAAGTATATAAAAAAGCAGGATTATCAACTGGTAAAAACTATTATATGGCAATGGATGGTATAGGGTTTTATACACAAGAAGAAGGCAAAACAATGCTCCCTATTAAAATATCCGATGGAACTGATGAGAATAAGGGTAAAGGAAACATACTATCATCTTCATTTGAAGAATCAATGAGTGATTTAGTTAATCGTGTAAATGTTTATGATAGTGATGGGAAGTTTGTGACACGAGTTGAAGATGCTGAGAGCATTGCGAAGTATGGATTATTTGAAGTTAACTATACAGTTGAAAAGTATGTTGATATAAATGCTGGTGCTAATAAACAATTAAAACCGATAGAAACTA
>JAFXWR010000096.1 GCA_017542725.1 Lachnospiraceae bacterium
AAATTAATTCATTGAAAGCAATAAAAGACAATTATAAAAAAACAATACTTACACTTGATGAATATGGTATTGGCAATATTGATGGTATTGAAGTAGTAAATTTGAGAAAGTGGTTGAAAAGATAAAAATGAGTTTATGGAAAGGTAAACGGTAAGGACCAGTATCTGCCTATATTTAGTATAGTTGGATTTGATAGTAAAGATAATGCGATTAATAAAAAATATGAGACTTATAAGGGCTGCACTTGAATCAGTAAATAGCGTGTATGAAAAAGATGATTATACAGCGACTGTAAATATTACTGAAAGACCAATTAGTTAAAGGAGAAACATTATGTCAGAGGAAAAAAGTTTAAAAGAGCAAAGGTTATCAGAACTTGAAGAAATGAAAAAGCAAATCAATGTTTTGAAAGGTAAAGTCACAACTCTTGAGGCAAAGAAAAAAGATATAGAGAAAGATGCCGAAGACACCATAGGACATCTTATCTATGACAGGAGAAAAGAAATTGAAAGATCTTATGGCGAAGTGCTGAAAGAAGCAGAGCAGAGACTTAAGGTGAAAGAAAAAGAGAAGGCTGACGAGAGAAAGAAAAATATTGATAGAGTAGTTGGTGAAAATACAAAAGAGACAAAAGAGAGCATACTTTATCTTAAGAATCATATTAAAAATATTTTAGAAGAGCATAAACTTCCAGGATTTGTAAATAGTAGTTTTTATATGGGAGTCTGGTATCCAACAAATATTGCTGAATGGTTTATAGGAGTAGTGGTTGCAATTATAGTTCTCGCCATTCCTACCCTCATATCTTTTGTCGTCGCAAAAGATAGTTTGGTTAAAGCATTTCCAAATGCGATATTTAGATATATTATAATTGCCCTTATTTATCTTGGTGTTATCTTTGTAGCAGGTCTTATATGGCTTGGAATTGATAAATTGACAAAGAAAAACATAGATGTATTAAAAGAGATAAAAGAACTAAGAAAAAATATATCAGACAATAATAAGGTGATTGAAAAGATAACAAAAGACACAAACAAAGAGATGACAGATGATAAGTTTGACTATACAAAGATAGATAGAGAGATAGAGGCTGGAAAGCTTGAAGTCGAGAATTATAGAAAGAAAAAAGAAGATGCTTTGAACCACTTTGAAAATGCCACAGTTGAAGAGATAAAAGCTAAGGCAAGGGAAGAGGTAGAAAAGAAGACAAAATCAATTGTAGATGAGATAGATAAAGCAAAGGCAGATATTGCAGATTGGCAGAAAAAGCATGATGAGTTAAAGCTAGATATTGCAAGCGGAGGGTAGAAATATATCGGATTATTGAAATATTATCTACTAAATTAGTGAGAAAATATCAAATTTGTGCTATAATATAAATTTAGGTCAAAAGAACTTTTTATGGAAACTTTATATAGAAAATATAGACCGATTGATTTTGATACAGTAGTTTGGCAAGACACGATTGTAAAGACACTTAGAAATCAAATAGTTAAGGGAAGCACTGCTCATGCTTACCTCTTTTCTGGTACAAGAGGAACGGGAAAGACAACAGTTGCCAAAATACTTGCAAGAGCCATCAATTGTCCCCATGAGATAAATGGCAATCCTTGCAATGAATGTCCAACTTGTAAGTCTGCACTTGATGGCACAAATTTAAATATAGTAGAGCTTGATGCAGCATCAAATAATGGTGTAGATAACATAAGAAAAATCATAGAGCAGCTTGAGTACCTGCCACGAGATGGAGAAAAGAAAAAAGTATTTATCATAGATGAGGTACATGCACTTTCTGGTTCTGCAGCACAGGCCTTTCTCAAATCACTTGAAGAGCCACCAGAGCATGTAGTATTTATACTTGCGACAACTGACCCAAATAGACTTCCAGAGACAGTGCTCTCAAGATGTCAAAAATATAATTTCAAAAGAATAAACATAGAATCAATAGTTGCATATCTAAAAAAGATATGTGATGCGGAAAAAATAGATATAGATGAAGATGCTCTTGTATTCATTGCAGAAAAAAGTGATGGAAGTATGAGAGAGAGTATAAGTAAACTTGACAGAGTAAGAGCATATGCAAGTGGCGATAAACTTACAAAAGAAAATGTATTAGACATCTTAGGAATAGTAGGAGATGATGATTTTAGTAAA
>JAFXWR010000012.1 GCA_017542725.1 Lachnospiraceae bacterium
AATTATTTGTAAAAATGGCTTTTTTTATATAGATAAGCGAGATTTAGATATTATAGAAAGTCATACTTTTGAAGTACAGGTTGCAGGGGGTCAGACTAATATAGTTGCTCCAAGAACACAGATAAAAGTAGATGGAAAATGGCATTCCGTTACTTTTGCACAATTATATGCTTTAAAATATTTTGGGGCTTTACATCCAGATAATAAAGTTATGGACCATAAGAACGGAGTTGAACTTGATAACATTTCAAGTAACCTTCAGTTAGTTACAACGCAACAAAATGGATATAATCAATTTAAACAAGGGTATACTATAAATTTAAAAGGTGGTGCTAATGGTGCAACCCATACCAATTATTTTGCTACTACTGCTATTAGAGATAGGGTAAATAATAAGAAAATTACAATACGCCCTTTCCCTGTTACTCAAAGGGAGGATGTAGTGGCTAAACAACAGTATATGTTAGAAAATGATTGGTTTAAGCAGAAATACCCACAAATTTATTATGCTTTTGATTTTCCGCAATGGCGTAGAAATGATATAGCGTTTGTACAGGAAGAACGAGAGGGTAAATTTACAAATGCTGATGTTGTTAGACGTTTTTTATGCCAAGATGAAATAAGATTAAATCCGTGGTATTGGTGTAGATATAATTTATTTGAGTTGTATGCTCAGTACGGTATTTCATATCCACACGAGAATAGGGATTGGTATTTAGACGAAGATGGTGCAATGCGTTTTAAGAATGATACGTTATGTAGACCCTTTAATTGGGGAATAAATACAAATAGAGTTAATAAGTGAGGTTGTTATGCAACAATATACTGTTGGAAGTGTATGTTCAGGTATAGAAGGAGCTTCCGTAGCATTATCAAATTTAGGTTTTGACTTTCAATGGTTTTCAGAAATTAATTCAGAGCCATCTAAGATATTATCCAAACATTATCCTAATATAGCAAATTTAGGTGATATGAATACTATTGCTGAAAGAATATTGACTAAATCGGTCAATGCCCCACAAATGATATGTGGTGGGACACCTTGTCAAGCCTTTTCGTATGCAGGCTTGCAACGAGGATTAGAGGACGAGCGAGGACAACTGACTTTAAATTTTGTGAAAATTATAGACGCAAATGATAGCATTAGAAAAGAATACGGACTATCCTCAACTATTGTTTTATGGGAAAATGTTATAGGTGTTTTAAAGGATAAAACTAATGCTTTTGGTTGTTTTGTTTCAGCCTTGGCAGGATTACCAAATATTGAGGAAAAGAAAATATGGCCTAATTTTGGAGTTGTACATGGCTTGAAACGAAATGTGGCTTGGAGAGTGTTAGATGCTAAGTATTTTGGTGTACCACAACAAAGAAGAAGGGTTTATGTGTTAGCAGGTCCTACAAATTTCTATCCTGAACAAGTTTTATTTGAAAAGGCACCTTACCGGGATGTTGAATACCCTAAAAATCCTTTGGTATTTAATAAAGAAAAGCATACTTTTGAGGTATTTAGAGAGTACACAGATTGTTTGTTGGCTTGTTATGGTACTAAGTGGAATGGTAATGCAAACGCCTTAAATGGTTCTTTGTATGTTATGCAAGATAACAAATTAAGACGTATGACACCTTTAGAATGTGAAAGGTTAATGGGTTTTCCTGATGATTATACCTTAGTTGATGATATATCTGTTACAAGTAGATACAAGATGTTGGGTAATTCTTGGGCTGTACCTGTTATAACTTGGATAGGGAAGCGTCTTGTTAATGTTGACAGTAGTAAACCTATGAGTGAATGTCATAAAATAAATACATCTGAGTCACAGAGTACACCTGACTTTGGCAATTTATATAATATTGTTGAGATTTCTGATGACCCTAGATTTGTTATTTCTAAAAAAGGGCAACAAGGTATTTTGCGTAGAGATGTAAAAGGGAAAATGAATCCTAGATTAAGAGAAGTGATGGAGAGTTAAGGATGTTTCAACCAGCTATAAAATGGAGTGGTAGTAAAAGAAATCAAGTAGATACTATTATTAAATATGTTCCTAAAACTATAGAC
>JAFXWR010000097.1 GCA_017542725.1 Lachnospiraceae bacterium
AACTCAAAGCTAAAAAACTTGAGAAGGATAACTTGGATGCTAAAGTCAAAGCAATAAATGCCGAGATTGAAGAGCTTGATGCAAAGCTATGTGAGGAAATGACGAACAATGAGCTTGATAAGTTTACTCGTAACGGCAGTACTTTTTATTTAAAGAGCAGGTTGTTTGCAAGTCCTGTGGCGGAGCATAAGCCTGAGTTTTTACAAGCTCTAAAGGACAATGAATGCGGAAACCTAATCACAGAGCAAGTAAATGCGAATACTTTAGCATCTTGGGTCAAAGAATACAACGAGTCGCACGGCACAGAATGACCTGAGTTCTTAAGCGAAGAATTGTTAAACATTTACACAAAGGTAAGTGTTGGTATCAGAAAATCATAGTAAAGGAGATTTTAATTTTATGAGTGAAACAAAGAATCAAGCTACTGAAGTAGCAAATGTGAAGAAAGAGTTCAATTTAATGGCAGATGCTGAAGCTATAAAGTCTGCTATGTCAGAAGACATTTTTGACTTAAACATCTCGCTCAATAGGTACAAGTTACCTACTGGTGGGTCAACATTATTTGAAATTGAAACAGGCGATGGTGAAGCAGAGTCTGTTAAAGAGTTAAGAGGAGTAATTGTATATCATCATCCTGCTTATTCTTATTACAAAGATTCGTTTAATGGTGAGAATAAACTACCTGATTGCTACAGCAATGATGGACAAATTGGGTGTGGAGTACCAGGGGGTAAGTGTAAGGAGTGCTCGCTTAACAAATTTGAGTCAGGTGTTAATGGAGTAGGTAAGGCTTGCAAGAATAAGAGGGCATTATACATTGCACTTGAAGGACAATTATTCCCAGTTGTTATGTTGCTTCCAACAGGCTCACTTCAAAGTTTTACTAAATATGTTCAGGCGAACTTATTCAAGCAAAGAAAGCTGTCTAACATAATAACGAGAATAAGCTTGAAGAAAGCAACTAATAAACAGAATATTGCATTTTCGCAGGCGGTATTTACTTTTGAGAGAGCACTTACTGATAGTGAGAAGACAAAGATTGCAGGTCTTTCTGATTTTGTGAAAGAGTATGCAAGAAATCATGTGCCTCAATCAGAGCCAAATGATGATATTCCGTTTACGGAAGTTGAAAATACAGTTAATCAATAAATGTTGGAGGGCTTGAAATATAGCCCTCTACTTTTAGTTAGGTGGTAACGATGGATAATTTTTTTGACAAATTTAAGGATAAACTAACTGATTCATTTTATAACTCTGTGGTGGAGATTGAGAAACTTAATAAAGAGCTTGAGTTTTACAAAGTGCCTGATGGTGTGTATCGTGTTGAAGTAGTTGATATGGTCGTTAAGCAATCGCGAAAAGGCAACTGGATGATTCAAACACTTTTTAAGGTTTTATCAGGGCAGTATGAGTGCAGTGTGTTTCCTGCTTACATGATTGTAAATCAGCGAAACATTGAATCAAATAATGAGTTTTTAAGGTCGCTCGGCACTACATTACCTATAGAGTGTAAATCCATAACTCAGTATCAGCAACTCGTGGACGATGTATTTATAACTATCCGTGGCGACAAAGAGTATGACTTAGAAATAAAAACATCGCCGAGTGGTTTTTCAAATTACAAGATATTAAAAGATTACATAGTAGAGCACGAGCCATTTCCATTTGTGGATGATTAAGGGAGGCAATTTATATGTTGATTTATGACTGCGAAGTGTTTTTTAAGGACTGGCTGTTTGTTATAGCCGACTTAAAAAATAAGAGATTTAAAACTATAAAAAATAATATCGATGAGCTAAGAGCATTTTATGAAGAACATAAATATGAAATATGGGCAGGCTACAATGCG
The DNA here is from genome assembly GCA_017542725.1 of Lachnospiraceae bacterium. The sequence continues at coordinate 1,850 of JAFXWR010000097.1, forward strand.
AAAAATTATGACCAGTATATTGTTAAGGCAATTTTAACAGGGCATGACCCATACAAAGTATCAAAGAGCATTATTGCAGGGGAGCAGG
>JAFXWR010000098.1 GCA_017542725.1 Lachnospiraceae bacterium
AATATTTATTTTACAAAAATCAATGTCAAATCCATTATCTAAGGCAAAATCTACTATATCTTCATTTTCCTCTTTTAGCAACGAACAAGTAGAATATATAAGTACGCCACCACTATTTAATAATTTATAGCTCTTCTTTATTAATTTTTTTTGAATAGTTACACATTTATTTATCAGTTCTTTAGTAAAGGTGCTTTTATACCTATTATTTGACAAATCAAGAGTGCCAGACCCAGAACACGGAGCATCAAGTAATATCTTGTCAAATTTAAACATGTCATCTAAATCAAGTGCATTTTTATTTATTAGTAATGCATTTGCTCCTTGCTTTTTACAGTTATATTTTAATTTTTCAAATCTATCCTTATGCAGCTCAACAGCTGTTAGATTTACTTTATTATTGCATAGACTTTGTATCATTGTTGTCTTGCTACCCGGTGCTGCGCACATATCAAGTATATTTTCTTTTTCTTGAGGTTCAAGAACATATACAGGAAGCATGGACGAAAGAGACTGTAGGTATATATGTCCTTCTTTATAGAATGAAAAAGTAGTAATTTTAAGCCCTGTAGAACTATCAAATCCATCTTTTTGATAATATTCATTTAGAATAATACTATTTGGAAAATTTACATTTTCACTATACGTAATATCTAAATCATCTAAAACTTTTTTTATACTTTCAATGTTATCTTTAATACAATTTATTCTTAAAGTGGTGATTTTTTTATTGTTCAAACCATTTAATATAAGTTCTATTTCACTATCAGAATAATTACTGTCTTTAAGTTTTTCAATTAAAAAATCGTGTGTGATATCCATACTATCTCTCATCAATATCTAATTGAAGTTTGCTAAGTAAATCAACTTTAATTTTGCCTTTCATATTAATAATATAATTTTTATCAAGTTCTTTAATTATAATGTCCTTTTTGACTTTCCAACACTTTTTTAGTTCGCTAAATGTCAAATAATATGCAAGTAATTCCTTACTAAAATATATTAAAATAAAAGAGATACCTCCCTGTTTTTCAAAATCTTCCATAAACTCATATTGATGTTTATGGATATTTGAAAGAGGAAATGTATCCGCTTTACATTCTTTTGCATCAAAGCAAACAGGTATTTCTTGTACTACACCTATATAATCTACTGTAGATTTTTTATCAAAATATGCAAGTGTTATATGTCCTTCTTTATCCATCTTAGTTGGGACTATTGGAGTTGGTATCTTTTGAATGAGTGCAAGATTTTTTATACGATAATCAGCTATCGTTCTATTTATCATATCTTCTAATACACTTCCTCTGAGTCCTCTAAGTTTCATACTACTTGCCTAATATTCCTTTCCACTCATCAACTATCTTATTCTTGTCAGAAAAATAATCCATATGCATTGCCTTCTTTACTCTTGCATATGTAGCATCAGTCTTGTTTATTGCCTTTTTTGTTCCCATTTCCAATATATCATAAACTTCAGATAAATTGTTTTCCCATTTTTCTCTCTCAGTTCTAAACTTAGATATTTTTTCTTCAAGTATAGCAAGTAAAAACTTCTTACATTTTACATCTCCAAGTCCACCTTTTTTATAGTGTTCTTTCATCTCATCAAGATTTTTATAATCTTTTAAATACTCATCAAAATGTCTCTCCTCACAAAATACATCAAGGAAATTAAATACGGCATTGCCCTCTACTTCACCAGGGTCACTCACATTGATATGATTTGGATCTGTATACATTGACATTACTTTAGTCTTTAGCGAGTCAGCTGGCTCTGATAGGTAAATGCAATTATTTAATGACTTTGACATCTTCTCTTTTCCGTCAAGTCCTTTAAGTCTTGTCGCCTTTTCATTTTTTGGAAGCATAATCTCAGGCATCACAAGTGTCTCACCATATATAGTATTAAACTTATGAACTATTTCTCTGCACTGCTCGAGCATTGGTTTTTGGTCTTCACCAACTGGTACTACATTTGCATCAAAAGCAGTTATATCAGCAGCTTGACTTATAGGATATGTAAAGAAACCAACTGGAAGTCCTTCATCACCTTCATTAAAACCTCTAAGCACCATCTCTGCTTTTACTGTCGGATTTCTTTCAAGCCTTGGTACTGTAACTACATTCATATAATAAAATGTGAGCTCAGTAAGCGCTGGAAGTGCACTCTGTATACAAATAGTTACTCTATTTGGATCTAGGCCAACTGAAAGATAATCAAGAGCAACTTGTATAATATTATCTCTAATTTTTTTTGGATTATCAAAATTATCTGTAAGACCTTGACCATCTGCAAGCATGACATATATTTCATCAAAACTTTTATCGTTTTGTATATTTAAACGATTACTTAATGATCCTACATAATGACCTAAATGAAGTTTTCCGGTTGGTCTGTCACCGGTGAGTGCTATTTTACCCATATTTTCCTCCAACAAATGCATTTTTTATAAGTGTGATTTCATCTCCATCAATGCTTACTACATCAAATCTACACGGAGTATCCTGACTTAGTTTTCTTGCTAAAATATATACATTTGCAACATTATATATTTTTTTCTGTTTATTTTTGTCAACTGCATACATTCCTTTTGCAAGACTATCTGCTACTCTGTATTTTACTTCTATAAAACAAATATATCCTTCATTTTCAGCAATAATATCAATCTCACCAATCTTGCAAGAGAAGTTTGTTTCTATAATTTTATAACCATTATTCTCAAGGTATGATTTTGCTTTAGTTTCATACTTTTTGCCAATCTCTCTTTTGTTCATCATTATAAACCCTAATTACTTATTTAGAAATGATAAAAAAGTTTTTCTATGAATCTCACATGGACCAATTTCTTTAAGTTTGTCCATATGAAACTTCGTTCCATAGCCACTATGTTTTGCAAAACCATATTCTGAATACTTTCTATCATACTCTTCCATCATCTTATCTCTTGTAACTTTTGCAACTATACTTGCAGCTGCTATAGATATAGATAGTGCGTCTCCATGAATTATACTAACTTGTTTAACATCTATATTCTTAATCTTAAGTGCATCTACAAATAGCATATCAATACACTTATTGTATTTTTCTTTATACATTGCATTTGCATTTTCAAATGCATCTTTCATAGCCACATGAGTTGCTTCAAGTATATTTATCTCGTCAATGACTTTCTCACTTACTATTCCTATTCCAAAAGCTAATGCCTTCTCTTTAATTTCAGCAAATAATTCTTCTCTTCTCTTTTTAGAGAGTTTTTTAGAATCATTTAAAAATAAAATCTCTTTTGATTTATCAAGAACTACGCATCCTGCTACGACAGGTCCTGCAAGTGGACCTCTGCCTGCCTCATCTATGCCAGCAATGATGTACTCACTGAATTTGTTTTCAAACTCTGACATCTTACTTAGGCGAAGTCGCTCATTATTTAGTTTTTCATCACTTAGCTTTTTCATTTACTCAAGGCTGATGTTTCCTATGAGCCCTTTTCGGAAATCATTAATGATGAGATTCGCCACCTTATCATAGTTTATCCCACCGCCCTTTTTATATGCTGCATTTTTTTCTGCAATCTCATCCATAACTTCTATTGCCGCGCTATCCTTATTTGCTTTTTCCAATTTATATCTTTTAATAAATAAGTCACTATATTTATTATAAACCTTATTTAAAAACTCATAAGCAAGATCTTGTTTTTCAAGTATATCATCGTTTATAGAACCGACTAGAGCTAGATTTAACCCCACGTCATTATTTTCAAATTTCTTAACTGTAACTCCTGGAGTATCAAGTAATAATACCTTATCACTAATTTTTGCCCACTGAAGGTTTTTTGTTACCCCTGGAGTATTTTCAACTTTATTTACTTTCTTCTTAACATACGAATTTATGAATGTGCTCTAGCCAACATTTGGCATACCTACAACCATGGCTTTAATTAGCGTCTTCGTTATACCTTTTTTCTCATTCTTTTCAATGATATCTTTTGTAAGTATGTCAATCTTTTTATCAACTTCTCTTTGTATATTATTATTTCTACTATCAAGAAATAGTATTTCACCATCAAAATTGTCAACTACTTCTGAAATCTTTTTTTTATTTAAAGATTTAATCGCATCTTTATCTGTCAAATCAATCTTGTTAACTATAATCAATCTTTTCTTGTTCTTAATATCTTCATTTAAAAAATTGATTGAAGACAATGGGCACCTAGCGTCAATTATCTCAATCACTAAATCAACTTCTTTTAAATGTTCCTTTATCTCTCTCCTGGCCTTTGCAACATGCCCAGGATACCATTCAATATTCATTATCTAATTATATACCACACCTTGCCGATTATGTCTTTTCTATTAATATTTCCTACATCGGCAAATCGCGAATCTTTTGAGCTATCAAGATTATCTCCCAAAACATAATACTCATTTTCTCCAAGTTTTACATTTTGTTCGATGTTTGAAGATAGAGAATTTTTTAGATCTTCCGATTCAACTTGAATATCATTAATGTAAAATTTTCCATTACTTATAGTAATAGTTTCACCAGGCAAACCATATATTCTTTTGAGGCTCATTTGCTCATTGTTATAAAAGACGATTACGTCTTGTTTATTCAGTGGCAACAAATTCTTATATAGTCTATTAACCAAAACTATATTGCCATCATTTATATATGGTGCCATACTAAAACCTTGCTGCAACACTTGCGCAAAGAAAATATAACTAATTGTAAAAGCTAGCGCAACAGCAAAAACTATATCCGCAACTATCTTACAGATTATAATAACT
>JAFXWR010000099.1 GCA_017542725.1 Lachnospiraceae bacterium
GAACTTTGGAAATACAGAGCCTTATAAAGTAGTTTACACACTCAATATGGGTGACAAGATTAGCGATGTAACTGATACTTCTAAGATAAAAGCATATAAGTCTGATGGCACAGAAATTTCTGGATGGACTACAACAGATGGCTATACAAGAGAAGGTCTAACTATGACTGGCATTTTCGACATGAATGGTTGGAACAATGGTTCTAATGACGGAGATTGGGGCAATACTTGGAATATTAGTGAGTCAGAGTGGTTAGTTGATGAAGATAAATCAGATTTCGACCTTAAGAGTGGAAACTTATTCGTTGGTTGGAGAGGTGCTGAGTACAAGTTGAGTTATGACTTGAATGATACAAAGGGATCTACTCGTGCACGCGTAGACTTATCAGGTAAGGCAACTATATCTTACTTCAATGATAGAGTTGGTAAAGTTGGAACTGTACAATATGAACTTCCAACTCCTACTCGTGATGGATACACATTTGTAAATTGGCACTCAGCTTCTGAATCTGAGTTTGCTCAAGAAAATGTAGTAAAAGCTGGTGAGACTATCTATAGTTGGGCAAAGGATATGACATTCTATGCAGAGTGGGTAGCAAATGACTATAGAGTAGTTTACAATGTTCCAGCTGGTGAAAGTGCAATTGGAAATATGGACGATTCTGTATTTACATTTGACGCTACAACTTCACTTGCAACAAATAAATACAAAGTATCAGGTAAAGACTTTATGTATTGGGTATCAACAGACTCAACAACTGGTACTCCTGTAATTTATAGAGATAAAGAGAAGAAGATATTTAACTTAGCAACTATGTCTGGCGCTGAAGTTATCATGGAAGCAAGATTTGATTCTCAAGTAAGAGAGATTTCATTTAATATGAACTTCGTGACAGGTCAAACTACTAAGGGAACTATAAGTCAGGCTACTATGTCTGTAACTTATGGCGAGAAGTTTGGAAGCATACCTGTACCTACAAGACCTGGTTACACATTTGGCGGTTGGTACGTATCAACTAAGGCAGCAAATGTCACAAGCCCAGATATGCAATACTTGATTACAAATGACACATATTTTGATGAGTCACTTCCAGTATATGGTGAGTTCAAACCTTGGGTATATTCACAAGGCGTATACACTATGCAGAACTGCACATTGGTTGCAAGATGGGAGTCTAATTTAGTAACTATCAAGACTACAAGCGGAGTACCTGATGGCGATGAACTTCCAGCAATCGGTGATGATGTAAACTATGATACAGCATTTGACTACTACAATAACTTTGTAGGTGTATCAAAGACTGTTCCTACATTCCCTGCTAAACAATATAAGAGAGAAGGATTTGACTACTTAGGATTATTTGGCGAGTATAATGGACAAAAAGCAACTATCAATAACACAGTTTCAAAAGTTTCATTGACAAGAGGAACTGATAAATATAATTTAGGATATAAAGATATAGCTTCTGGATCTACTATAGTACTTACTGCTTCTTGGTCAGAATTTGAATTCAACTTAGTAATTAAGTCAGGACATGAAGCACTTGCAGTTGAGGGAGTAGTACCAACACTCGTTCAAGGTGCTACAGAGTCTATCACAAGAAAGATTAAGTACAGTGACAAGAAGAGTATCCTTGACTATATGACAGAAGTTCATGGAGGCAAGAAGTATAAAGTAGATGGATATGAGTTCTTAGGCTTCACAGGAGATAAGGGTATCGCATTTGCTTATGATGACATTATAAGTGGAGCTACTCTCAGCGAAATAGTAACTAAGACAGGAGTTACTGTTACATTGACAGGTCAATGGGATAAGAATAGATATAATATCCACTATGAAAATGCTAGAACTGAAGAGGAGAAAGCAAAAGTAACTGGAGGACTTAACGACCAATCTGTATATGTTGGTGATGCAGTTACACTTTATAGTGCTACAAAGCCTACAAGAGTAGCAGGAACTAAACTTGAGTACATAGGACATGAGTTTGATTACTGGATAGACGATGAGACTAAAGCTACTTATTCAAATACTCAGACTGTATATAACTTGAGAACAGAGGCAAATAAGACAGCTACACTCTCAGCAGTTTGGAAGGCAAATAAATATAGCATAACATTTAATTCAAATGCACCAATATCACCTTCTGGAGAATTAAATGTGGTTACAGGCGATAAACCAGATATGAATAACCTTGATTACGATAGAGAGTACAATATCGGACCTACAGGTTATGCAATCGATGGTTATAGTTCTTCATACTTTGGAAATAAATCTTCTAAAGCTAAATCTACTATAATAGTTACAGCAAGTGAGACTATCAAAGAACTTGCAGGTGCTACAAAGGATGGAGATGTACTTAACCTCTATGTTCTTTGGGAGGCAAATAAATATAAAGTTAAACTTGATATGAATGATGGCAACTCAGATACAAAGGCAGTGCCAGTTATAAGTTCAATATCATTCGCTTATGATGCAAGACTTGGAGAGCCATTCAAAGAGATTATGGCTGGCGGAGCAAAGGCTCCTTCAAGACCAGGATACAAGTTCGTTGGATGGACTAAGACAGCAGTAGGACCTACAGAGACTGGTACTAAGATAGGTGCTACAGAGATATTTAGAGATGGATTAGACTTAAGTGCAGAGTATGCAACTACATACTATGCATGGTGGCAACCATTACAATATACTCTTACTATCAATGCAAATACTATAGATGGTCAACCTGGACATACTAAGACTCAAACTGGTGCAAATAGCACAACTATAAAAGTTAAGTATGATCAAAGAATAGATTCTATAGCAGCACTTCCTAACTCATACTTGGGTGGTTATGAGATGACATACTATGCTACTGCATCTGAGTGGCAAACTGGATATGCTAAGGTAGATGGTTCTACAATTTATAACTTCGCTGCAGATAACTATACCATCTATGCTCAGTATAACCCAATACCATTTAAGGTAGAGTTCTCTAAGGGAGATGACACAGCTGTAGAAGGAACTATGGCTGATCAAAACTTTATCTATGGCGAGCAACAACAACTTAGAAAAGTTATAGAGTCAAGTGCTTCAACAACATTTAAGAAGAAAGGTTACACATTTGTTAACTGGACTTATACAAATAAAGAGGCTAAGTATTATAACAACTTATCTAAAGAAGAGGTAAAGAATACTTATGTCAATGAAGCAACTATTTCAAGAATTAGAGAGTCATCAGCAAGTACAGCTATACTCACTCCAAATTGGAAAGAGCATGTATATACTGTTAAATTTGACCCAGGTACAACTTCAGATACTCAACAAGTAAGTGGTACTATGACAGATATGACATTTAAGTATACTGACTCAAAGGCACTCATTGCAAATAAATATGCAATAGTTGGTTATGACTTCAAGGGTTGGGTAGATAAGAATGATTCATCAAGAAAGTTTACTGATAGACAAATAGTTAGTGCACTTTCAGGTGAGAGATACGGAGAAGCAGGTGACAACCAAGTAGTTACATTAAAAGCCGTATGGGAACCAAAGACTTATGATATATTATTTGTAAGAAATGATAGAAATTCAGGTGCAGGTTCTACTATAGCATCTATAAGTGTAGCTGGTGTAGATAGAGGACAAGAGAGAATTACTATCAAGGCTACTTATGGTGAATTATATCCAAGAGCATTATTTGATGGTTCAGCAGATCGCGTAATGGCAGTTCGTGATGGTTATGACTTCCTTGGATGGTCACTTGAACAAACAATTCCATATGAAGAGAGAGCAAGTAAGTTAATACCAACTGATGCAAGATTTGAATCAACAAATATTCTTACAGTTTATGCACAATATATGCCAAAGAAAGTTACTGCAAAACTCTATGCTCTTACAAGAGACGGAGTATCAGCAACTTGGGTAGATGGACCACGTGCAGGACAGCCAGTAACAGCTGAGTCTATTGACCACGCAGTATACTTTGATATGCCATTTGGTCAGACAAGTGTTGCAGGACTTGATCCAACTACTGCACTTGAGACAGCAAATGCAACAGGATTTGACTTAGTTCGTTGGTTCGCAGCTAAGAATCCAAACGAAGCTAACCCTATAGCTGAGTGGTCTACTTATGCAAAAGAATCAAGTGTTGATACAAATAAATTCTTGCCTATTACAGATGGAACAACATTGTTAAATGACTACAGCATGGTTAAGAAAGATGCATCTGGCAACTTGAGTATGACACTTTATGCATTCTGGCAAACTGGTGTAGTTCGTCTCTACTTTGTATCTACTTATTCAAATGTAATAACAAGACATGGAAATAGAGAAGTTTCATACATGCAACCAATTGGACCACTTCCAACTCCAACAAGAAAAGGTTATGACTTAGAGAAGTGGATGTCATATGCACATATCGGAGATCCATATCCAGCAGATCCAACTCGTGATGTGGAAATCACAAGTTCAACTCAATATTGGCAGACAGTTCATAGTGCTACAGCATATGCAGCATGGAAACCAAAGCAATACAGAGTTACATTTAACATAGAAGAAGATAAGACTGGAGATTCAGGTGAAATTACTTGGGATAATAGTAGACCTCATCCAGCATCTGCAGGAACTAAAAAATATGGAGTACAATACTTATATGATTCAGTAGTTTCATCAACAAGTATTCCATTGCCACAGAAACCTGGTTATAAGTTCTTGTACTGGAAGACTGCCGATGCTTCGCCAAAACAATATAGTGCAGACGGCAATTGGACTATGGATATCGACAATGACACTACTGAACTCTATGCATATTGGGAAGGTGCATCATATACAGTTACTTGGGATTTATGGGGTGGATATAAAGGTCACGGAAGTACAACTCCATCAATCGCAACTACTATAACTAACTCAGATGGTATAACATATAATCAAGGACAGCAATACGACATAGTTACATCATCAGTTACATATAAGAAACAATTCAATACAGCATTTAACACAAGAAATGTACCAAATGTTACAAGACCTGGTTATAAGCTTGCAGGTTGGTTTGGTCAAAACGGAGCATTCTGGAATGACCCATCAACAGGTGCTTGGACTCCAACAGGAAATCACGGATATCTATATAAAGTAGAAGCAGGCACAGTATTTGTAGCAGATGATACAGGAGTAGGACCTCAAGATGTAAATAATGTAAGACTATATGCACTTTGGGTTCCAACAGAAGCAACTTTAGTATTTAACTATGATGATAGAAACAATACATTTGTAGGTAACGCACATCCTACATCAGCAAGAATTAATCAAAAACTTGTATTTGATGATCAACTTGCTGTAGCAAGAGAGGTAGGCGCTATCGCTGATGGTGTCCCTGCAATTGTTCCATCAGTTGCAGTATCAGGAAATATCTACAGTGCAAATGCAAATGAACCTGCTAATCAACATGCATATCCAGAGTCACAGGCAAGCTCATTGAGACAATCTACATTTACTTTGAAAGAAGGATATACATTTAAGGGATACAACACAAAGGCTGATGGTAGTGGAGTGACTGTTACTTATGATACAGTATTTAACTTCTTAGATGGCAACAACCCTACAGTAAATCTATATCCACAGTTTGATGCAAATGAATTTAACATAACATTTATGACTAACACTAAGAACAACAATGGCGGCGACACTAAGAGTGGTAAGTCATACTACGATATAGAGGGTGCTAAGTTTACACTCAATGGCACAGAATATACAGACCCATCAAGTCTTGTTGGTATTGCTACTATGGGACAAGTTATAACTCTTCCAACGGTTACTGAACCAGCAGGATATACATTCAAGGGTTGGTATACAAGAAATGGTGCAAATGCAGGTCTCATGGATTCTTCAGGAGCATGGGGTAAAGAAGTTCAAGTTGGAACTACTAAGTATGACTTGAAGCTTGATAGCATAGCAGCTGGTTACAAGTGGGAAGGTGGTGCAGGCACTACTGACACTAACCTTGTAAATGTTACAAGAGATATAACACTCTTCGCAAGATGGGAGAGAAAGAAATATTCATTGACTTGGGATGGAAATAAATTAAATGGTACAACTGATCCAGCTAACGGTTCTACAGATGTATCAGTATCTGGATATAGTACATTTGGTACAGCATACTATGGCTTACCAATTGGAGTAAATGATAAGGGTGAGACAAGATCTCCACTTCCAACAGCTTCAAGATTTGGTTATACATTCAAGGGTTGGAACTTAGTAGGTAATGGAACTACAACTGCTACAGTTTGCGATGCAGATACACCATTTAAACCACTTGACACATCTGCAGGCACTACTACAGCTACAGTCTTAGCTATATGGACACCAATTGAATATACTCTTGTATTAGCTGATAATGCTGCAAGATATAAGGCACCAACTATCGGTAGTCAATATAATAATGCAAGTGATCACAACAATGATAGAGAACAAATGGTTAGAGATGATGCTGTTGGATTTATATTCAAAGTTCCATTTGATGGATTAATTAGAAATGCAGTTGATATGCCAGCGTCAGCAGATCTAATTCACTTGTATACAGATTACGGCACAGGACCAAACTATACTGGATTTAACTTCAGTAAATTCACATATGATACAAATGGCACTGTTGACTATGTTGAATCAACCGATAGACTTGACAATTCAAAGAAGAATTATATAAGCGATGATACAATTAATCTCTATGCTCAGTGGACACCAAAGACTTATAATGTTAGAGTAATTAACAATGCAGTTTCTCCTGAACAAACTTATGACATTACTAATGTTGGATATAATGCACTTTGGAGTGATATATTACCAAATTCAGTTACAGAGGCAGCAGGTAAAGAGTTTAAAGGATTGAGTAGAGCTGGTGCTACAGGCATTCACTACAATGCAGTAGGTGGAAAGGTTGCATTTACAAGATTGAGTAAAGACTATTCAGAAGACCCTATAGTACTTTATTCACAATTTAATGCTTCAGAATATCCTATCAACTATAAGAATGATGATGATACAGTACTTACAGTTGATAAGAACATATTCCCAACATGGTATACAACTGACGGTGATATAGAAGGTGATAGATACCATGTAACAACTATACCAGTAAGAGCAGGTTATAATTTCTTATACTGGAAGTATTCATGGGGTGATCCTACAGCAACTTACTCAGAGATTAACATACCAACTACAGCAGGTGCATTACCAACAGGTGGCATAACTATCACTGCTGTATGGGAGATAGGAACAGTCGGAATTACATACCATAAGAACGATGGTTCAGGAACTACTTATACAGATACATTAGGACTTAATGGTATAGCTTACATACCAGCATTCAACTGGACAAATGCAAATAATGGAAACTTAATTATGAATTATTGGAGTACTGAACCAGGTGGTGGCGGTACTACATATAAGATAAGCGGAACGATTACAATTCCAGCAGACTCAGGAATTAAACACCTTGACCTTTACGTAATTTGGTCAGGCAATTCAGGTGGCGGTAGCGGTTCAGGAACC
>JAFXWR010000100.1 GCA_017542725.1 Lachnospiraceae bacterium
AAGGTTAGGGAGATGCTTAGAGATGATAAGTTTGGTATCTTTGGAAACCTTACATCTATCGCTGTTGGTGCTATTATGGATGCCACAGTTAGAGAAGATTTATGTACTCGTTTGTCTATACCGCATATGTTACAAGAACTAGATACTATAGCAGCAAATAATAAAGATTTGGATGCTTATATAGATGGTGAAACTGTACATGCTAACCCATATAAAAAAGCCTTTTTGATTGGCTTAGATAATACAGTATATACTATTTCAAAGATGTCTATACCTAAAGAATTATCAGATAGTGATGTCTTTAGAACAGGTGTAGCAAAGAAATAAAGGAGTATTGAGATGGCTAAAACAGTTAGTTCATTAAAAACTAAAGAGCAAACACATATAAAAATTTTCAATTTTTATATAAGTAAAAAGACTTTACTTATTGTGGGAATAGCAATTGTCGTTTTGTTTGTGATTATTAAGTATAATAGTTATAAAAAGCAACAAGAGTTGGAACAACGTATGTTAGCACAGACAGCACAAGGGGTTGTAGATGTAGTGCAAGAGGATACTGTATTGTCCTTAGAGGAACAGATACAACAACAGTTACGTAGTATATATGGTATTCCACCAGAAGGTTTTCAATGGGATTATCAAGGTAATCTTGTACCGTTATCTACGTTAGAAGATATGACCGCAGAGGATATAGTATATACCTATTTGCAATCTGTACATACAATGAATTTTGCAGAGGCACAAAGGGTAGCCTCTAAGAGTACTATAATTGAAACGTTTGAAGATTATTACTCAGATATTAGTAATGCCTTGGTTAATGAGAAGGATATGTTTAATCGTTCTATATTCAGAATGGCTCTTGACTCAATGGAAATAGAGGGTATTACTAATACAGTAGTACAGGCAGATGGTACTTATGTATTTACGGTTGATATTTCTTGCTTAGACCTTACAAACAAAGATTTTTGGCGTAAGGACGAAAACGAGATATATCAAACAATGTATGTGTATGATAAGACCGAGACAGATACTACTAAGAAAATGCAATATGTATATGATTATATAACAGACGCATACTCAAAGCAGTTATGTGGTTTTCATACAGTAGCAGTAGACATAGTAGTAGGAAAAGCTAATAGTGGTGGATGGCTTGTAACAGATGATTCTACATTACGTAAGGCATTATTGTATGAGGATGGCGTAGATGTAGCCTCCTATATCAATTTACAGTACAATCAATGGCTCATTTCAGATATGACTTCCGTAACAGAGGACGATAGTGATGATGTAGGTTTTGGTAGAGCGCAATCTACGTATGATGAAGAGTCAGCAACAGAGTACAGAAAGGGTTATTCACAAGAATCTGAGGATGCTAAAACACAGAAGTTGCAAGAAGATTTAGAGTATTATATGCAACATGGAGAGTTACCACCAAAGGGTTATAGTGCAGAACAAGAATCAGAAGACACTACTGAGGAAACTACTGAGGAAGCTACTACAGAAACTTCAGTTGACCCTGAGTCATATAATGGTGGTGCAACAGAGGAAGAAAGAAATAGTGCTGCACAAGAGCAAGAAAGTCGTGAGACTGTAGAGAATAGCCAATCAGAAGCACAAGAAAATGGTTATAGCAGACATTGAGGTAAGATATGGATATTTTAATATTGATTTTATGTAGTTTGTTTATAGTCTATTGTGCAAAAAATAAAACAATAGACGGAAATACTAGAACTGTTAGTATCCTAGTTGCAGCTATATTAGCATTATTATTTGTAATTTTATAATGTAAAGGATTAGTGTATGCTTTCTTTATTTTTAGCCTTGATAGCTACTCTAATTACTATACCTGTTGGCGCATTAAAAATGGGCTACGAATTAAAAAAGCATAAGGAAAAGAAAGACAAAGGTATAGAAGAGAGCAACCCGTTAAAACCGGGTGGAATTTTAAAAAAATTATATGATAAGCGTAAGAGTGATAAGGAATATAAGAAAAGTCTATCGGGCAAAGAGAAGGTTAAAGACGCTCTTATAGACGTTAGTATTAAGATTTTACAAGCTCTTGTAACGTTTTTACGTTCTTTGAGTATGCTTTTATCTGCCTGTGGCGTGTTTAGTATTTTTTTCTTTGGTCTGATATTTATTGTTATAGTTGCTGCTATGGCAGGTATTATAGCAACTTATGACGAAGGCTTTTCGACTAATCCTGATAGCACAGAGCAAGTACAAGAGCAAAAAAATAAGAACCGTGATAGAACTAGTGATAGTTTAGCAGGTTCAGATTTTGCAACAAATCAAACGCAATTCTTTGGTGATAATAGTAGTTGGCAGAATTGTTGTTTAACTGTTTGGAATTGGTATTATGGAAATATAAAAGCGTATTGTACTAAATATCCCGGAGAAGAAGGCTACGGTAAGGTTAAGTGGGGTAGAGGATATTATACGTGTGAACTGTTTCCGGGTACGCAAGGTGCTGGAGATGATTGTTCATCTTATGTTAGTAATTGCTTAGTATATGCAGGCTTTTTAGGAAAAAATGAAGTAAATA